>JAPYWY010000072.1 GCA_028276125.1 Pseudothermotoga sp. | reverse complement strand
CTTCGTATTGGTTTAATTACACTATAGCACATTGGACGCATTTGATCAAGGTGTCTTGAAAATTCTCTTCACCGTTCAGAATTCACATACCAGGTGTAAAGATTTCCAACTTCAGTATAATCTTTGTGGGAGGTCACAACTTGAGAAGGATCAAGCTCACACATTTGATCTTGTTCGTCAACGTGATGATCATGCTTTTGATGATGATCACAAGACTGACTTCTTGGTTCCGTAACGAAGCTTACCTCTTGTTGAGTTTTGGCGCTCAGTACGGTCCACTCGTGGCGAGAGGGGAATGGTACAGAACAGTCACAGCGATATTCGTCCATGGAGGTATTCTGCACCTTCTGTTCAACTCGTACGCACTGTTTTACTTTGGGACGATCGTGGAGTCCATCTACGGTTCTGAGAAATTCTTCGTCTCGTATCTCTTGTCTGGACTGGTTGGCAATGTCGCGACCCATCTACTTTACTACAGATCTGTGTCGGTCGGTGCCAGCGGGGCGATCTTCGGCTTGATTGGAATGCTCTTCATTCTGGGCTTCAAACGCGAGACTCCGTTTTACGCAAGGTCTATCACTGGGTATGCCTTGCTGCCCATGATCATCTTCAACGTTGTGTACGGATTTTTGCCCGGAAGCAACATCAACAACGCAGCACACCTTGGAGGATTCTTCACGGGCATCGCGATAGGGTACTTGATAAAGCCAGTGCCTTCAATTTACAGCCGCAGAAGGTCGACCTTTCTTGCGTGGAGGACGGCGGCAATGCTTCTTGGAGCGCTCGTCGTGTACAGCTTCGTGATGCTCGTCTTTCATTCGGCGGTTTGAATTCAGAGTTCTTCGATAATTTTAAGCAGGGCCTTTGCAGCGAGCGCCGTGCCTTCTTTCTCGTAACCTTCGACACCGAGCATGGTCCTTATTTCTCCGACCTTCACGCCCGTCTCGAACATCTTCTTCAAATAATATTCAGCGAGCTTGTGGTGTTCTTTCTGTCTCTGCACAGCCCCAAATGGGTTTGCGAAGTACGATGTGACCAATCCGCTCTCCGAGGTTGTGCCTTTGCTCATACGTTTGCCTTCGGAGAAGACCCGGAGGGCTTCATCGACGTTGTCGAAGAAAACGATCCTATCTTCGTCTCTGCTGACTTCGGTGTAGTTGTTGGCGTAAAAGAAGAAGTCGATGTGCGTGGGCGTGATTATCTCGTTGTAATTGTTGAATGGGACTATGACTCGGGCGTTTATCTGGTCTGGATTCATGAAGATGCTCCTGTCCATCGTCGAGTAGGCATATCCGGGCGGTAAGTCGTCCAATCTAACGAACGCACCTGTTTCCGTACCGTAAGCGACCACGTGGCCATCCATGATCGCCAGGCTACCCATATCATCGATGATGGTGTCCACCTGCGCTACCTCTTCGAGCCTACTCAAAGCATCCAAAGTTTCGCTCTTCCCCGCACCACTGTCACCGACGAACATCGCGACTGCCATCTTACCGTTCTTCAATATGATGCGCGCCATCGACCCGTGTATGGGCAATCGACCTTGGTCTATTCTGATCAAATTGTGGATCGTGAGCGTGGTCTTCTTCATGTAACCGAAATAATCGTTTTCGTCGATCGCGGGGATGATTCCGACGTACATCTTCCCATCCTTGAATATCACACCGTTTTTCCAACGTTCGTTGAAATTGGGAATGCGACTTGGTTCCAGACCGAATATGAGCATCCCGTCGGGTTCTCTCCGCCTCAGATCCTTGGGCGTCGCAAGCTCAAACAAGTTCGCCAAACCCGCACCGTGCGCAAGGTAATCCACATGGACCAAGTTGTAGAAAAGAAGATCCCCAACGAAGATCGGGAACCTGAACCATTCCTTAGGATTGAGCTCTATCTTGTCCAGAACGGGCTCCTCGACGACGGGTACGACACCTTTCCTTTTGTTCGACTTGGTGTAGAAAATCACCGGTGGGTCGAACACAGCTCCCCAGACGGTGGGTATCTTTCGGATCCAGGCTAATCGTTCGAATTTCTCGCCGTCTATATCCTCGACGAGGAAGGCTACCTGCGCTCCGCTGGGAAGTTGTCTCATCACGGTGGGGAAGGAATTGGAGATGTTCATCATGAGTTCTCTGTAGAGGTTCTTGATCACTGCTTTGAACTGATCACTGATTTGGGTGATGGTGTACTCTATGCTCGCCCTTCTGATATGATCATCCGAATAGTTCTCGTGGCGTACCATGAACCTGTGCTTGGAACGCCAGAAAGAATAAAAAGCTTCGACGAACCTCTCAAGATCTCTGGGGTTGACGTAGTAGATGATGTTCGTTAACTCCTTCACGTTCCTCATCGTCAGCAAGTGTAAATATTCAACGAACCTGCGAAGATCGTAGTCGCCATCGAGTTTGAAGGCGTTCAAGGCGTTCAAAAGCGGGCTACGTCTTTCTTTGAGAATTTCAATGAACTCCAGAAGCAGCGATTCGAACTTCTTTTGGCCCATGATTTGGCTGTAGTTCGTGTAGATGACTGAACCGTCAATGATCACGCTGCGACTCAACCTAACACCCCTCCTGTATACTTATACCGCTTGGCCCTTTCAAAGGTTGGAAAACTTCCTAACGAAGCAGTTACACGGGATTTCCGAGGAGAAAAAGAATCGCTCGACTGTCAAATCAAACGGCCCGTGGGGAGAATCAAACCTAAAACTCTTGTGAACAACAACCAAACGATCGTCACCATGACTACGGAATAGACGCCAGCGGTCAGAAAGTCCAACAATCTTGTCTTTTCTTTCAAAAGTAGATACGTGAACAACGATATACCAACACTCGGAAGGAAGAAGCCGAACAGGTCCAGCATCAATATGTACAAGGCGAAACCAGCCAAGTACGCAACAGTCCTTGCAACTCCGCCCGGGGCAAACTCCAAGCGAATCGACTGTTTTTTCTTCAGCAGCTTTACCACGCTCGAAATCAACCAAACGGTCGAAACCACTATCGTCATGATGGACAACATTTTCGGGAAGAAATCTCCTCCGAGCGAGCCGAACCTCAAAACCCGGATCTTCTGAGATTCGAAGAGGAAAGCAAAACCACTTATGAGAAAGCAAATCGAAGCCACAAGTTCACTCATGCAGCCTCACCTTCCACGAGCACCAATGGGGGGCGACGCCCCCCGTCTTGAATCATTTGAGAACTGCCGCGGCCTTCTTATAAATTTCTTCTTGACCTTTCCAGAACTCTTCAAGGTCCTTGCCAGTCTTGAAAAAGACCGTAGCATAGGCCATCTCAGCGAGCTTGGTCTTGAACTCTTCATCGTTCACGATTTTTTCCATGATCTTGTTGAACTCTTCCACGATCCATTCGGGTGTCTTCGGTGGGAAGAAGAACGTGTTCGTCATCGGGAAAACGAGGTCGGGATAACCCAACTCGGCAGCAGAAGGAACATCGGGTATGAATGGGTCCCTCACCACATCGTGGACGACCAAGGGCTTGATCTGTCCAGATTTTATGTAGGAGACCGCTGAAACCAACGCGAGTGGCACGATGTCCACGTGGTTACCGAGCAAGGCCACGATCCTCTGCGAATCTCCACCTTCGTTAGGAACAACACGCCAGCAACCTTTCGCTGCAACCTCCACCGGTGCGTATTCGAGGTACGCTATACCTCCCGCGCCGGTACCGTAGACATACTTTCTTGGATTCGCTTTCGCATCCTGGATGGCATCCCTCAGATCCTTCCAAGGCATGTCCGACCTCGTCGCCGTTATCCTCGAAGTCTTTGTAACGATGCAGGCTGGGGTGAAATCGTACCACATGATGTCAGCCACACCCAGAAAGTAATTGCCCAGCATCGCTTGATGGTACCACAGCACCGTGTAACCGTCTGGACGGGTACCCTTGACTTGCCTTGCCGCGACGGCTCCTTCTGCACCCACCACGTTCGTCACGACCATGTCTTGACCCGTGTACTTCTTCCAGAACTCGGCCACCAACCTTGCCATGATGTCGCTCGCTCCACCTGCGGAGTACGGGACCACGACGGTGACGGGCCTCGTCGGGTAGCGTTCAGCCTGTGCGAAGAGCAGAACGCTAAGTACCGCGAAGAACAGCACCACGAGAAACCTTCTCATACAATCACCTCCCTCGCACTTTCAGCGTTTTGCCGGCCTTCTGTTCACGTACACACCGAACATGAACAAGAACACTGCCCCAACGAACAAGGTCAACGCTATGGGCCTGGTGAACAAAGGCATCAAGCTTCCATCGGAAAAGGCCAGACCTTGCCTCAGGTTCTTTTCCACTATCGGCCCCAACACGAACGCCGTTATCAAAGGAACGAGTGGAAAGTCTATCTTCCTCAGCAGATAACCAATGAATCCAAAGAACAGACTTATCCATATGTCAAACACCCTGTTGTAGAGTCCAAAGGCGCCCACGACCATGGACAACGCAACGATCGGCAGCAGATAATACGATCTGATGCTGAGCGTGTAGATGAAAAATCTCATGAGCAGGATCCCAAGCAATACCATTATCAAGTTACCTATGATCTGAGCGGCGAAGATAGCGTAGGCGTACTGCGGACTGTCTCTGAACAGGAGTGGACCGGGGAACAAACCGTGTATCATGAAACCGCCGATCATCATCGCTGTGACCGAATCACCAGGTATGCCGAGCGCGAGCAGAGGTACCAAAGCTCCAGCGATCGTCGCGTTGTTCGCCACCTCCGACGCGATCACGCCCTCTGGATTTCCTTGGCCGAACTGCTCAGGATGCTTTGAACCGCTCTTAGCCAAGCCGTACGCAACGACGCTCGAGGTCGCACCTCCGACCCCAGGAAACACACCTATCACGAATCCCACGATCAGAGATCTGACATAGTTCACGGGCTGTGAGAATATCAAGCGAGCCGCTTCGGCGACGGCTTTGAATCCCATCTTGGCCTTCCGTGCCTCCAACGGAACCACACTCTGATACTTCCTCTCGATGGCCATGAAAATTTCGGAGATGCCGAACAACCCAACGAGCAGCGGCAGAATGTCGATGCCAGCCACAAGGTCAGGTATACCGAAGGTGAGTCTCTTCACACCCGTCAACATGTCCGAACCCATCGTTGCGAGCAGTAAGCCGATGATGACTCCGAGTGTGCTCTTTATGATGCTCCCACCCATCATTCCTATGCAACCCGCAAAGGCCAGTAAACCGAGTGCAAAGTACTCGAAAGGTCCAAACTTCAGTGCAAACTGTGCGAGTGCGTAGGTTGCGATTATCATGAGAAAGACGGCCACGATTCCTCCGAAGAATGAGCTCATCAAACCCAAAGCCAATGCGAGGGATGCCTTGCCCTTCTGCGCCATCGGGTAAGCATCGAAGGTCGTTGCTATCGATGAAGGAGTGCCGGGCATGTTCAACATCGCTGCGGAGATGAAGCCACCCGATATCGCCCCGATGTAGATACTCGAAAGGAGTATCAAGCCAGAGAAAGGATTCATACCGTACGTGAGCGGTATAGCGAGTGCGACACCCATCGTTGCAGTCAACCCAGGGATGGCACCGAAGATCAAGCCCCACAAAGTACCTATGAATATCAAAACGAGATTAAATGGGACAAAACAAATTTTCATCCCCGTTGTGAAAGTCTGCAACAACGCTTCCATGCGTTCATCACCTACATGTCCCTCGATTTCTTATGTTATTGTATCATCAGATACAGGTAATAGCAAGGATTGTCTTTCGACAAAAATGTGATTTCTCAACTTGTCTCCACACGTCTTAGTCGGATCGCGGTCTATGATGCTTCCTTTCTCTCTGTTTCTCAGATTTCCTTCTGGATTCTCGTTTTGGTAGAATGTATTTTGTGAGTGTTAAAGCACTGAGCGGAGGTGATCCCCTTGTTAACATACGTCGTCAGAAGATTGCTCCTGTTGCCTCTGATCTTGTTTGGGCTGTCTTTGATCGTCTTTGGAATGATACAGAGCTTGGGACCAGACAGGTTGCTGGCTGCCTATGTGAATCCAGGCGTGCTGGACAAGTTGACTCCCGTCCAGTTGGAAAAGATCAAGCAAAAGTACGGCCTGAACGATCCGATGATGATCCGTTACATTAAATGGCTCAAGAACACCCTTCAGGGAGATCTCGGCTGGTCACTCGTTGGGAAACAACCCGTGAAGGATGCGATACTGAACAGGTTGCCGTGGACTGTGGAACTGGCGTTGTATTCGATAGTACCCGTGGTGTTCGTAGGGGTCTGGCTTGGAGTGATAGCAGCCGTGAACAGGGATAAGTTTCTCGATCACTTCGTTAGGATCTTCGCGGTCGTTGGATGGAGTTTTCCAGACTTCGTCTTCGGACTCATCGTGCTCATGGTTTTCTACAGCATCCTGGGTTGGTTCCCACCCGGTAATCTGAGCCTCTGGGCAGACCAAGTCATCAAGTCTCCGGAGTTCAGGAGGTTCACCTCGATTGTCACGATAGACGCACTCTTGAACGGTAGGTTCGATGTCTTCGTTGACGCATTGAGGCATCTCGTAGCCCCCATTCTGACTCTCTCCTGGCTCTGGTGGGCGTATCTGTTGAGGATCACACGCTCGAGTATGCTCGAAGTTCTCACGAAAGAGTACATAAGAACCGCGCGAGCCAAGGGTTTGGCCGAGCGGGTCGTGATCAACAAGCATGCGAGAAGAAATGCGATGATACCTGTAGTCACGGTGGGTGGAGGAATGGTCATACAACTGTTCGCTGGCACGGTGATCGTCGAAATGGTCTTCAACAGGACTGGCATGGGAAGTTTTACAGCCACGGCGGCCACACAGCTCGACTATGCTTCCATAATGGCCTCGACGCTCTTCTATTCTCTGATACTCGTCATAGGAAACCTCGTGATAGACATCCTGTACGCCGTGGTTGACCCGCGCGTCAGGCTCGGTTGAGGGGGAAAGAACATGAGAGTTGAGACAAAGAGAATGCTGAGAAGACTCCTGAGGAACCCGTCCGCCGTGCTGGGATTTTCACTGCTGATCTTCTTTACCTTGGTTGCGATCTTTGCACCATTGATATGTCCACCACAGTCTTACGATCCGTACATGATACCCATCGTAACCTGGGACAAGACACCTCAACCACCGTCCGAAGGACATCCGTTCGGAATCATAGATGGACGCGACATCTTCTACGGAGTCATTTGGGGTACGAGGACTGCCTTCAAAGTCGGTTTGACGGTCACGCTCACTTCAACCCTCGTTGGGCTCGTGATAGGCTCGATCGCTGGCTATTTCGGTGGATGGCTCGATGAGGTTCTGATGAGGATCACAGACGTATTCTTGTCGATTCCATACATACTCGCCGCGATAGTCATGACCGCGTTCCTCGGCATGGGCTTGGACAAGGTGATGATCTCTTTGATCATCTTTGGTTGGATGGGTACGGCGAGGCTCATCCGAGCGAACATATTACAAGCCAGAGAAGAACAGTACGTCCTCGCGGCAAAGGCACTCGGGGTGAGCGATTTTCTGGTCATAACGAAGCACATATTACCCAACACGATCTTTCCCGTGCTAATCCAAGCGACCATGCGAATAGGTTCCTTGGTGATCACGGCAGCTGCACTCAGTTTCCTCGGCCTTGGAGCCCCGGTCGGCTACGCGGACTGGGGAGCATTGTTAAATTTCGC
>JAPYWY010000071.1 GCA_028276125.1 Pseudothermotoga sp. | reverse complement strand
AGAGCCCTCAAGAAGGCTTTACCTTTGATCAAATCGGAGCTCGTGACCACGGCCAGGAAGAGCGATGTGAAGAAGGCGATCGGTACGACCATCGCCGAGTACATGAAGGTTCTCAAAAGAACTCTATCAAAATCGCTCGTAGCACTGAACAGATATCGAAGGTTGGCCAACCCGACGAACTTTCCAGAGAGTCTGATCATGTCGTAGTCCGTCAGCGCGTAGTAGAAACTGCTCAACGCCGGAGTGACCACGAAGATGGTGAATATGATCAAGTTTGGTAAGAGGAACAACCACGCGTAGTACTGTCTCTTCAAAATTCATCTACCCCTTTTCGAAAAGCCCGGGCGATGCCCGGGCTCTTTCATCACCTTCCAGCGGCCTTTCTCAGGATCGCAGCGAGTTCTTTGAAGGCCTGTTCTGGTGTTTTCTCTTTCGCAATCGCAGCCTTGATGTGATCGTTTATCACCGTTCTGTTAGCCTGCACGATGCCGGCGGTGTCTGGATCGTACCAGTCAGGAACCATGCTACCACGCGTGGATTCTGCCAAGTCTTTCATGACGATGGCGTACACTTCGTTGATCAGAGGATCTTCTATCTTGACCTTGTCTGCCAAGTCTATGCGGTCAGGTATCAAGAAGAGTTTACCAGCGAACTCTGCAAGGTTCTGCTCGTTCGTCAAGAAGAACGCCAGCGCCGCACCTTTTTCGGTGAATGGGACTATGTACTTTCCACCAGTCATGACCGCGCGCTCGCGTTTGTACGGCCACATGATGACGCCCCAGTCGAACTTCAGCTGTTCTCTAAACTGTGCGAGCATCCAGGTTCCAGAAACGTACATCGCCGCAAGGCCGTTCTGGAAGTACTTTGCCGGTGCGTCACCCGTGAGCCACACCGCCTTGGGTATGAGATCTTCATCGTGAAGTTTGACGAAGAACTCGAGCGCTTCGATGGATTCCTTCGAGTCGATTATGATGTTCTTTCCCTCTCTGTCCCATATGCCGCCACCAAAGACATACAACAAATTGGAGAACCTGTAGGGACTGAAGTCGTAGACCAACGCATACCTTGCGGCACCGCTCTGCTTGATCTTCTTCATCGCCGCATACCACTCGTCGATGGTCCACGGCCTGTCCTTGGGTGGCTCTATGCCGGCCTTCTTGAAGATCTCCTTGTTGTAGAAGATCGCGTGTGCGTCTGAAGTGTAAGGAATACCGATGACCTTGCCGTACTTCTCGTACAGTTTCTTGAAACCAGCCTTGTAGAAGGAAACGTTGTCGAGCCATTCTTCGAACTTCATGCCCGTGTACTTCTCCACCAAAGGTTTGAGATCGATGGCGTAATCTAACCAGGGCAGCAGGTCCGTCTCCCTCGCCACGTCTGGTGGAGAGCCTGCCTTCGCCATGGCGGCGAGCTTGGGCTTGTACTCCAGATAGTACGGCAAATTCAGTATGACCACTTTTTCACCCGTCTGTTTGGTGAATCTGTTGGTCTGTTCGGTGATCAGATCGAAGTCTGGACCGTCCGTGAACCACATGAGCACGGTGTCTGCGAACAGTGAGAGCGCAGCGATGACCATCAAAAGAACCAACAACCTCTTCATACAAACACCTCCTCGAAAGAGTGTGATATTTCACAGACGCATGAACCTCTGTTGGATCGCGAAAACTGCTCCGAGTGCGACGTCGAACCTCTCAACTCGACCCCTACTCAGATTCAAGTTCTCGTGGAACTGGCTTGGAAGAAGCTCTTTCAACGTTGAGAGCAAGATCTGCGAGATGTGTTCATAATAGTTTTGACCTATCCTTCCTTTGAGGATGATCAACTGCGGATCGAACAAGAGAACGGCATTTGCGACGGCCGCCGCGATGTGTTTCAAACCTCTCTCAAGAGAGTCCCTCAGCTCTTCGTTGTGCGTTACTGATCTCAAGATGTCCTCTCCGTTCAATCCAAGATTCGCAAACCTCTTACTGATCGCATGGCCTGAGAATCTCCTCGCCAGATGTCCGAAACTTTCTTCCTCGTACAGTTCTGGCTCTGAGCGATCCAAGTCCGTGATCATCCAACCGAACTCCCCAGCCTTGCCGTAGAAGCCCTCGTAGATCTTTCCGTCCAAAAGCGTGGCACAACCAAGACCGCTGTCGATGAAGACGAACAGAACGTTCTGGAACCCTTGAGCCGCGCCCAAGCGATGTTCGGCAAGGGCAGCAGCTTTGACCCTGTTCACGACGATCACGTTCAAATCCAACTTTTCAGAGACCTCAGAAGCAAGATCGTAGTTCGTCAAACCTATCGCTGGAGCCGTTCTCACAACTCGACTGCTTGGATCCACCATTCCAGCGATGCCCATACCGACACCGAGCACCTTCTCCTTTGGCAAGTGGTTTTCTTCCAAGGTTCGTTCTACCTTCTCTTTGCAGAAAGACACCAAGTGGTTGGGTTCGACCGATCCGGAAATCTTCTCTTCCAGTGAATCGATCACGCGTCCGGCCAAGTCTGTGACGATCAGTTCGAAGTACTTCTCTTCCAATTCGATCCCGACGCAGTACCACGTGTCCGGAACGAACTGCAAGGTGATCTTCGGTCTTCCCACCTTCGTCTTCTTTGTCCCAGATTCCACCACCAAACCCTTCTTGATCAGACGAGCCACGATGTTGGTAACGACAGGCTTACTGACGCCCAATTTTTTCGCGATGTCCAAACGCGAAATGTTTGGATAGTCCCTTATCAAACGCAGCACTGAACCTTCGAGTTCGGTGAGCAAACCGGTCCCCCATTTAGTTAGTCTATGCTAACCAATATGATCATAAGACTGCTGTAACTCTCCTGTCAAGACAAGGCTTTGGTGGTTACATTACGAAAACTTTAATTAGGACGAGGATATCGATCATAACCGTCTATGATTGACACAGAACTGAACTGAATCAAGTTATTTGCGAAAATCGATGCTTCACTGACGACTCGATCGCGTGATGTAATAACTCGGTAGGTGATCGATGTGATCGATCTTCAAAAGCTCTTGGAGCTCTTTAAACCAAGTCCGATTGGAGAGTTGAAGTCCTCCGAGAAAGTCAAGAGGCATCCAAAAAATCCCATTCTCACCAGAGAGCATGTGCCTTACCCTTCCGCTTTGGTTTTCAACCCAGGTGTGTGCAAGCACGAAGGAAAGTACATCATGGTCTTTCGCAACGATTACGGATCTTTCGAGGAACAGAGGATCGAAGGTACGAACTTGGGACTCGCGTTCAGCGATGACGGTATCGAGTGGGAGGTTGAACCGAAACCCTTGCCAATGTTCCTGAACGAACCAGATGTACTGAGGATCTACGATCCAAGGCTCAACGTCGTTGAAGACGAACTGATCATGAGCTTCGCTGTGGACACGCTGCATGGTATCAGGGCAGGAATCGCGATCGTTCACGATTTTGAGAACTTCGAAGTGGTCCATCTGTCCATTCCAGACAACAGGAACGTCGTGCTCTTTCCAAGAAAGATCAACGGTCGTTACGTCAGGCTGGAAAGGCCTTTCCCTGTCTATGGAAGACTCGGCATGGAGAGGTTCGACATGTGGATCAGTTTCTCAACGGATCTTCGATTCTGGGGTGAAAGCAGATTGCTGCTTAAAGTTGAGGACGTGCCTTTCGCGAACTGCAAGGTCGGACCCGGTGCACCTCCCATCGAGACGGAGGCAGGATGGCTGGTGATCTTTCACGCAGTCGATGTCGATCCAAACAGGGGAAAGAACGGCTGGGAGGAGAAGTGGACCAAGCGTTACAGTGCCGGTGTGATGCTTTTGGACCTGAACGATCCGACTAAGGTTCTCGGTGTTCACGAACAACCCATCCTCGCACCCGAGGCGGAGTACGAGGTCAGCGGAGGCTTCAGAAACAACGTGATCTTTCCGACCGGCGCAGTTTTGGAGGAAGATGAGCTGAAGATCTACTACGGTGCGGCAGACACTACGATATGTGTCGCCACGGCGAAGGTGAAGGACCTGATCGAGCTGTGCCTGACTAACTCTTGATGGCACCCTCCAAGATACCTGAGATGATCCTCTTTTCGAATATGAGAAAGACTATGATGATGGGTAGTCCAGCTATGGTGGAAGCGGCCATTAGAGTTGGCCATGTAAAGACATTCAGTTTTTGATACAGCGCAAGTCCGATCTGCACCGTTCTCATCTCGCGAGAGGTCGTGAGGATCAAAGGATAGAACACATCGTTCCACGTGAGCACGAAGGTGTTTATGCCGAGCACCGAAAGTGCTGGTTTGCTCAGAGGTAAGAGGATGTTCCAAAAGATTCTGAAATCTCCCGCCCCATCCATTCTCGCCGCTTGATCCAGTTCCGTCGGAAGTTGTTCGAAGTACTGTCGCATGAGAAAGATTCCGAAAGGTGTGACGAGGTTTGGGAGTATCAGGGCCCAGTAGGTGTTTATCAGGTTGAGCTTTCTCATCAAGATGAAGGTGGGTATGATCGTGACCTGTGGTGGGATCATCATCGTTGAAAGGACGAGTGAAAAGAGAAGTTCTTTCATTCTGAACTGTTTTCTTGCGAAGGCGTAGGCCACGAGCGAGCAGAAGAACAAATTTCCCAAGACAGAGCATACTGAAACGATTGTGCTGTTCAAAAGGTATCTTCCAAAGTAGTCCTCCCTCAGGATCTTCACGAAGTTGTAGAGCGTTGGATATCTGTTCACCAAGGTCACGTCGTCTATGTCAAGTATTCCATCGCCTTCGATTTCTATTCTCAGTTGAGAGACATGCAGAACGTCAAGTTTCAGCTTTTTGGCTTCTACATCGACTCTCATCGTTTTCCAACGGGGTATTGGATCTATGACGATTTCAGCGAATCTTTCGACGTTTTCCTTTATATCTTTGAACGAGACTACCATTCTCAACGTGCTGGAGCTTCTCAGCTTGAAAACCACGTGGGACAGTCTGTTGATGTCGGAAGAACCCATCGAGAATGCCAACCCTTTGACACCTTTGACTGGGTCCAACCTTGCAAAGCTGTTTTGCTCTTCCTTGACGAGTTCGAAGGTCTTCCCAATGGGACGAACCCTCGTGAGCAAAACGGTCCTCGGCGCTTCGAAATCTGACATGATCTTCTCGATCGTTCTGTTGAACAGATCTCCTTCAGGCACGAAGGCAGTGGAGAACATCAAAAAAGTTGGAAGAAGCGAGATCACGAGGAAAAATATGAGCAATGCGTAAATCAGAACCCTCATAGTTGCTCACCCTTCAGCATTTTTCTTTGAAGCAATGTTATTGCCAGCACGATGAAGAAGAGCACATAAGCGATCGCTGAACCGTAACCCATCTCGAATTTTCGGAACGAAACATCGTAGAGATAGTGAACGATGGTCTGTGTCGAGTTGGCTGGGCCACCGCCGGTGAGTGTGAAGATCTCGGTGAAGATCTGAAAAGAACGGATCGAGTTTATGGATACGACAAACAAAATCGTAGGTTTGAGCAGAGGAAGCGTTATTCTTTTAAAAATCTGCCACTTCGTTGCCCCATCGATCTTGGCTGCTTCGTAGAGTTGCAAAGGCAAACTTTGAAGGCCTGCGACAAAGAGTACGGTGTAGTAACCCACGGCGGACCAGACGTCCATCACCATGATGGAACCGAGCGCGGTCCTTTCGGAAGCGAGCCAGCTTCGCGCCGGCACGTCGAACCCCAAGGATCTCAAGAGTGTGTTCAGAGGTCCCGTAGCACTGTATATGTACAGCCAGATCATCGATATGACCACCATCGAGATCACGGATGGTAAAAAATAACCAGCCTGAAAGAGCCGTTTGAACTTGATTCCACTCGTCAACAACACGGCCAGAAACAGCGAAATCACTGTTGTAGCAGGTACGGTGATCAACACGAACAAGAAGGTGTTCGATAGCGCCTTGAGAAAGACTCTGTCCTTGAAAGCCCTTGCGTAGTTGGAAAATCCGACGAATCTCATGTCCCACGTCAGACCAGAGTAATCCGTCATGCTGACGCAGATGGAAAAGACTATGGGATAGAGCACAAAGATGCAGAAACTCACCAACCAAGGTAGAATAAAAACGAACGTCGTGATCTTCTCTTTTCTCTTCACGTTTTCACCCCGAAGAACCGGGGGCATTCGCCCCCGGCTTTTTTCATTTCACCTCATCCAGTACCCTCTGGATCTGCTCGTTGTAGTAGCTGAGAACCTCGTCGACGCTCTTGTACTTGACGATGAGATCGTCCACTACGTTGGTCAAAATGTCTTCGATCTTCGGCCACGCTGGAGTCGGCGGCACTGGGAAAGCCGTCTTCAGTTGTTCGAAGAACACCAGATGCAACGGGTTATCCTCGAACCATGGGTCCGAAGCGGCTTTTGGATCGGCAGGATAGACTCCAGGATAGTGCTTGGTGATGATCATCGCCACTTCTGGTCTCATGAGGTAGTTTATCAATTTCCTTGCCGCATCGACGTTCTTGCACTGAGAAGGTATCGCGAGCACTTCTCCACCCAGGAACGAAGCATGGATACCTTCAGGCTTGTCGGGCTTCGGGATCAGACAAACTCCGTAGTTCAAGTTCGGATAAGACTGTGCGAGCGTGCCTATGGACCAAGCACCACTCACGAGGAAGCCGACTCTGCCTTCACCGAAAGCCTCGCCGAGGTCCTTCTGCTTGCTCTTCAAAGCGTACTTCGACAATTCTTGGTAGAACAAAGCGGTCTCTCTGTTCTGCGGCGAGTTCAGCACGGCCTTCTTGAGATCCTTCGACACCACGTCTCCACCGTTGCCCCAGATTGCGAGCAAGAACCACTCTTGCCATGGACTGTACACTTCGCCCGCGGGCAGTCCGATGCCGTAAACACCTGGAAGCGCCGAAATCTTTTTCACTGCTTCGAGCAGTTGTGACCAAGTTTCTGGTGGTCTGTCTGGATCCAAGCCCGCTTTGATCATGAGATCGACGTTGTAGAACATGGCGCGCGTTCCAAGGAGCCAAGGATAGCCGTAGTACTTACCCATGTACTCGGCACAGTTGGCACCCGGAAAGCTCTTGTACTTGGCGAGGTCTTCTGGATGCATCTCGAGCAGAACGTTCTTAGAAGCGAAGCTCGCAACCCAAGTGTTTCCGAGCTCCACAACGTCGGGTGCCGCACCTGCCGCGATCGCTGTGACGATCTTATCAAACCCCGTGGACCAAGACAGTTGAACAACCTCGACTTCGATGTCTGGATATTCCTTGGCAAAGCCAGCCAGTACTTCCTTCGCGAGCGCATCGTCCATCATGAACTGCCAGAACACAAGCTTCGTTTTTCCAAGGCTCAGGACGGCGACGAGGACCATTACCACGAGCAGTGCCTTTCTCAACATCCTAAACACCCCCTTGAGAGAGTTGTGAGAGTTTTCGGAAGACGTACCCCATCACCAGCGGACTCAGAGAGTACGTGATCACGTGAGGTTTGTCACTGAAGTGTTCTGCAAGGTGTGGGTTCCTCGTGATGATGTAGATGGTTGGAAATTTCCTCGATAGCTGTCTGTGGAGTGAGATCTCATCTTCAGAAGCATCGATGATGAGATCTAAGAGCAGATGCTTTGCATCGACAGCACGTACCTGGCTGAAAGAAATGCATCGTGCGTTCAGATATCTTCGAGCTTGTTTCTTGATCGTCGAAACGTAAGAACTGGAAACGTCCGCCTGACTGTAGGAAACTTTGTCAGCTAGAACGAGCAACGTTGGGAAAGGCCTCAAACTTGAAACTCTC
>JAPYWY010000070.1 GCA_028276125.1 Pseudothermotoga sp. | reverse complement strand
TGCTCTGTGCCACTGACAGCAAGCTGAGAAACTCTTCCTTTTTCATCCATCCAAGCCTGTCCGCTTCCCATTGCATGACGGGCACCATCGCGTAGCCACCACCAAGGGTCAAGGTAGAAATCCTCAAGAAAACACCAAACGCTTTCAGTGCGCGTTTCCACGTACCTTCGCTCACAGTTTTTTCACCACCACGGCCCTACCAGCACTGTCCTGTATCTTGACGAAGTCATCGCCAACATCGATCGAAAGCTTGTTAGACATGCGTGCGAGTGCGGACCTCAACTTGTGTGGAGAGAATTCGAATTCGAACCTCAGAGGACAGTCGAATGGAAGCATCGCTCTGTACAACACCGCGCCGTAAGCACCAAAGAATCTCATGGTGTTCTTGGCGCACTCGATTCTGACGGTGCTCTCCCTCGGCATGAGCCATGCAGCCTTGGAGACGAACCTCTGAAAGTTTCTCGGAACCACGTAAGCTTCCCTCTTTTGAAGGAAATCAACGATTCGGGGATCGAACGAAGCGTGCTCCCCGCACAGCTGTAGAGTGAAATCGCCGGAGCGTATCAACAGTGCTTCGCCCAACCCGATGTTCAGTTGGACGTTCTTGGCGTAGACTTCGAGTGCTTTGACGATGTGTCGAGCGCTCATGTAGGGAAAAGAAAAAACGAACGGTTTCATGGCTTCGCCAACTAAACGCGTTAGGCAGATCATCGAACGCGTTGATGCGAACATCAACAGTTCTCCTTGGAACGAACCAAAGAGAGCAAAGTCTCCTTCTTCGAGCGGTGATGTAGCGAAGTCCAAAGCCCGATTGAAGTCGAGCAGGTCTGATTTCGCCACAGGTTCGTGTTCGACGGGAACTTGCTTTTCCCTCTTTCCCGTCAGCTTCATTCGGAGAGTCTCATTTCCAGAACTCAGAACGATCTCATCTTCCATCAACGCCAAGTTCAGAAACTCACCGCTTTCCCCCACCAAGAAGCCCTTCAACAACCTCAACGGTATGGCGATCTCTCCATTGAACGGTTCGCACTCTCCGATCTTCGTCCAACCATGCAGACAACCGTCCGTTGCACGCAAGACGAGCCCTTCACTGTAGGAAAAATAGATGTTTCCAAAGCTGAACTCCGACGAACCCATCAGCTTGTCGCAGAACCTCAGCCACAACGAAAGAACCGAAAGATCCACGCTCGCTCTCATCTTTTCACCGTCTTCACTATAGCGTCTATCAGGTCCTCAAAACTCATTCCAGCGGCGCGCGCCGAAGCCGGCATGTCACTCAGGTCCGTCATACCCGGTATGGTGTTGATCTCCAAAAAATAAAATGTCCCATCCTTCAGGATCCCATCGATCCTTGCAAAACCTCTGCACTCGCACACTTTGAAAGCCCTCAAGCAGGATTCACAGACCGTTCTGTACTCTTCCTCGGTGAGGGGAGCAGGAAGAACGAACTCCGTCATGTTTGGTGTGTATTTGGCGATGTAGTCGTAGAACCTGCGTTTCGGTCTGAGCTCGAGTATGGGCAGTACCTTCAATTCTCCGTCCATCTCGATCACGGACACGGTGAGTTCCCTCCCTTGAACGTACCGTTGCAGTATCATCTCCCCGTAAAGCTCGAGCTCCATCTGCAAATTGCGCTCGAGTTCTTCCGCATCGTCGCAGATGTGCACACCTATGCTGGAACCTTCCTTGCGCGGTTTCACAACGCAGGGGAAACCGAACGGAGAGTTTCTCGTTGGTCTGTCAACGACGGTGTACTCGGGAACTGGGACGAACTTTTCGACAATTCTGTAGGTCATCAGCTTATCGAAACACAGGGCGCTCGCGAGTACCCCAGAACCCGTGTACGGCACACCGAGCCAATCCAACAGAGCTTGAACGGTCCCATCCTCGCCAAACTTTCCGTGAAGTGCGATGAAGATCAAATCGAACTGCTTGAGCGTGGGCAAAACATGAAAGAAGTCTTCTTTCACGTCAATCGGCGCAACTTCATGACCGAGTTTCCTGAGGGCTTTGACCACGTTTTCACCGCTTCTCAATGAGATCTCTCGTTCTCTTGACATTCCACCCATCAAGACGGCTATTCTCAATCGCTCGTCTCCTCCTTGGACCCTTCAAAGGTCTTTTTGCACTTTTCACAGTACAGTTTTTCCGAAGAGCGAAACCTTCGATAGTGTAACCTTTCACCGCATTCTGGGCAAGATTCGTTGGACGGTTCAGACCAGCTCACATAATCGCACGAATCGTTCGTGCACTTGAAGAAGTATTTCTTGTTCCTGCTGAGCTTTTTCTCCACAGCGGAACCACACTTGGGACAGGTCCCCCTCGCGAAATCTTTGTAATTCTTCCCACACTTTTGACAATGGTAGTACGCACCGTATTTCCCACTGTATCGTTTGAGTGGTTCTCCGCAGTTTGGACAAACGTGGGCCTTCGCCTCTTCCTGTTCCATGAAATACATCATACCCTCGTCCATCACGGCGGGCGTGCTCAAATCGATCGATGATGTCTTCCCGCACGATGCACAAGACATGTAAAGTCCGTACCGTCCAACCCTTAGGGTGAACTTCTCACCGCACTCACAGACCACGTTCGTCTTCATGTCTATGGATAACCATTTTTCCTCAGCTTTAGTCAGTTGACTTGAGAATTCTTTGTAGAATTCACCGAGCACTTGCTTGTGGTCCTTCTCACCTCTCTCAATCGCGTCGAGTGCCTCCTCCATTCTCGCGGTGAAGTCGAGGTCCACTATCTTCGGAAACCTCTGTTCCATGTAGTAGTTGACGACGAAACCGAGGACCGTGGGCACGAGTTCTTTCGACCTCTTCACGACGTACTTTCGTTCGAGCAAGGTCGAGATGATCGTCGCGTAGGTACTCGGCCTCCCGATGCCTCTGGCTTCGAGCGCTCTGACCATCGATGATTCCGTGTACCTTGCGGGCGGTTTGGTCTCGTCCTGCTGTATGTCCCATCTGGTGACGTTGAAGGTCTCCCCCTTCAAAGGTTCGATTTCTTCTGATTCTTTTTTCAAAACTGCTTCGAAGCCATCGAAGATTCTTTTCTCCAGTTTTGCCTCGAAACCGTACTTACCAGATTCAAAGGTGTAGATCGTTTCTTCGTACAGTGCTGCGGCCATCTGCGAGGCAACGAACCTCTCCCAGATCAACTTGTAGAGCTTGTATAGATCTTTGTCCAACAGTTTCTGAGCCTTCTGCGGTGTCATCTCGACGTCCACCGGTCTTATGGCCTCGTGTGCGTCCTGAACGTTGGACTTCTTCTGTTCTGATCTAAACTCACCGACGTAACGCTCACCGAAGTGAGCCTTGATGAACTTTTCGGCTTGATCTCTCGCGTAATCGCTGATGCGCGTCGAATCGGTCCTCATGTACGTTATGAACGCCCTGTGACCTTCAGACGTTTCGACGCCTTCGTACAGCATCTGGGCAAGTTGCATCGTTCGGGACACGGAAAAACCGAACTTGTTCGCGGCTTCCTGCTGAAGCGTGCTGGTTATGAAGGGCAGTGGCGGCTTTTTTTCCACCAACCTGTTCTTCCTCTGCACGAGCTTCAGCTGCTTGACTTCTCGCTCAATCTGTCGTGCGAGTGCCTCGTCCACCTGTTGCATCTCGATCCTTTTACCATCGACGTGGGTCAGATAGAACCTGACCGAGCCGATGTAACCTTGCACCTTCCAAAACTTCTTTGGAATGAACCTGTGACGCTGTATTTCGCGCTCACAAACGAGTTTCAAGGCTGCAGATTGCACTCGACCTGCACTGGAATTGGTTCTCAACAGTTTCCACAGGAGTGGGCTGATCTTGTAGCCGACGATGCGATCGAGAATGCGGCGCGCGTGCTGCGCGTACACCTTTTTCATGTCGATGAACCTTGGAGATTGGACGGCAGATCTTATCGTTTGTGGTGTTATCTCGCTGAACACGATCCTGTTCTTTTTGTCCAAAACGTTGAGGATGGACGCCAAATGCCATGCGATCGCTTCGCCTTCACGATCCATATCCGAGGCGAGGTACACTTCCTTACCCCTTGCCTTCTGCTTGATCTCTTCGACGATCCCTTCTTTTCCCTCTATTATCTCAAACTCTGGCTCAAAGTCTTTGAGATCCACTCCGAACTCTCTCTCAGGCAGATCACGTACGTGTCCCTTCGAGGATACGACCTCGTACTCACCCTCGAGAATCTCTTTGATGGTCTTGGCCTTGGCGGGTGATTCGACTATTATTATCTTCTTCGTCATCGTTTCACCTGCTGATCTTTCTGACGAGCATGTTCAGCTTCTGGTAGGTGGACTCGTCCTTGGCTTCGAAGTACACCCTGATCACGGGTTCTGTTCCAGAAACTCTCACCAAAAGCCAACTACCTGGTTTGTCGAAGAAGTACCTCAATCCGTCCACCCTGTCGCTCGAGACTACTCTCAAATCCTTCGAGTACTCCTCGAGGTTTTCGAACTTCTGGAACAACTTCTTCTTTTCCTCGTCGCTCGACAGTTCAAAGTCCACGCGCGAATTGAGAAAGTTACCATAACGCTCTCTGAAATCCTTCCTGATCTGTGAGAGAGGCTTACCCTCGCGAGCGATCATCTCCAAGATCAAAAGGCAAGCTAATATTCCATCCTTTTCCGGAACGTGGTTCGCTATGGAGAGTCCTCCACTTTCCTCACCAGCGATGACGGCCTTCTCGTTCAGAAGGACCGAAGCCAAGAACTTGAAGCCAACGGGCGTTTCCACGACCTTTTCCTTGAACGACTTGGCGACCTCGTCCACAGCGTGGGATGTGGCAACGGTCCTCGCCACAGGTCCTTTCATGTTCTTGTTCTTGTAAAGATGGTGCGCCAGCAGGGCTATGACCTCGTTCGCCTTGACGTATTTACCCTCATCGTCCACTATACCGAACCTGTCCGCATCACCATCCACGGCGAGCACCACGTCCCAGCCTTTCGACCTCACTCTGTTCGCAAGCAGTGCGAGCCTCTCTTCGTCCGGTTCTGGCCTGTCCCCCCCAAAGTATGGATCTCTGTAGTTATGGAAGATCTCAACTTCCGTGGTCAGCTTGGAACACAGTTCGTCTAAGTATCCCATGGCTGTGCCGTACATGAGATCGACGATGACTTTCAGCTTTGCCTTCTTTATGGCATCAAAGTCGATGATCTTCGCCAAAGCGTTCAAATAGTCAGGCTTGGGATCGAAGATCTCGAACAGATCATTCTTGTTCGCTTCCACGAGGGGCATGGTAGAAATCTTGCTCTCTTCCAGGGACGCTATGATCGATTCTATCTGTTGGGTGACCTCGGGGGGTGCGGGACTACCATCCGCTGGGTTGAACTTGATCCCGCAGTACTCCGGTGGATTGTGCGATGCGGTGATGTTTATTCCACCATCGAGCTTGTGATGGCGTATGGCGAAGGAAACAACAGGTGTTGGTGTGGGATTTTCGGGCATCAACACCTTTACACCGTTCGCCGTCAGCACTTCCGCAACCAAGCGTGCGTAACGCTCGGTCAAGAAACGCGTATCACGCGCGACGATCAACCTCTTGCCGTTGGTCTTCTTCACGTACTGTGCTATGGCTTGTGACACGATGCGCACATTCTTGAATGTGAACTCGTCGCTGATGATCGCCCTCCAACCGCTCGTTCCAAACTTAATCTTCATCCTTCCACCTTCCCAACCAAACGCGTCTTCCAAGATGTTTGTCGAACTCACTCCAGATTTTACCGCCGTTCTTCTGCTTCTCGTTTATGCTCCTGAACCTGGACAGCTTCGAATCCATGTTTTCCAAGGCGTGAACAACGTATGCCTCCGCCGTCTTGGGCAGCACCGGCGAGCCGAACTCGTACTCACCGTGGTGAGAAAGAACTATGTGTTCCAACTGCAACAGCTTCGTTTTGGCTATACTCACTTTACTTGCCGCTTGTTGGAGTATCTCCAAGCCCAGCGCGATGTGACCTTTCAACTCTCCCTCGGTCGTCACTTCCAAACCCTTCTTCGTTATCTTGTATTCCCTCACCTTACCCACGTCGTGGAGCATGGCTCCTGCGACGAGCACATCTTTGTCCAGAAAATCGTAAACGTTGCTCACTCTCTTGCACATGGTGGCGACATCGACCGTGTGTTCGAGTAAACCCCCGACGTACGCGTGGTGAACGCTCACACCAGCGGGAGCTTGGACGAACGACGAGGCGAATTCCTTATCTTGCACAAAGAGTGCTTCGAGCAATGCCCTGATCTCTTTATCTTGGATTTCGTTCATGAACTCGACGAGTTTTTGGTACAAGGCGTCGATGCCCCTCTTGGTTATCTCGACGAACCTCTCGTAGTCGTACTGTTCTTCGGTGAGCAACAGGAGGGCATCCTTTTCCTTGTCGACGTTCAACTGAAGGTGACCTTCGAAGAAGACCACGCGCCCTCTCGCGAGGACGACGTCTCCCTCGACAAGCCTCGCGTCGTTCTCTTCCGCGTTGTGCCAGTCTACGGCGCGTATGCTTCCGGTCCTGTCCATGAGGGTCATGAGTAGAAACTTCTTACCATCCTTGGATTCCTGCAACTTCTTGCTGACAATCTTGCCGACCAGTTCGACCGTTTCCTTCATCCTGTCGGAGAGCTCCTGTATATAAGGACCAGAAGATTTCGTCCTTTCTCTGAGCTTGTCGACGACTTCTCTCGGCAAAAGGTTTTCCAGCTTCACCCTCTCACTCTCCCATGGTGATTTTACCAGCTGAACCCTTTGGAGCAACAGATCTTACTCGACACATCCACGATGGAGTCACATTCTTGCAGATCGTCCACGTTTCATTCGGTATACTCCGTATGGCACCCTTCGATTTTACGCTCGGTTGAACTGCCGAGAAAGTGTCACGTTTCTGTGAACGATATACAATATATAGGGTTCCTCTTGACATTGATACTACATATAGTGTATGCTCTATCTTGGCTTTCGGTGGGAGGTGTCATCATGCTTCGACCAATCGATTTGGTGAACGACTATCTGAAGAAAACCGACTGGCGGGTTTACGAGAATTCCAACATGTCCTATTCGTTACAAGGTTTGAACCACTACGTATACTCCTCCATCGTGGCAAGGTATTGGCTCGAAGAGATCTATCCCGAGGAAGTGAGTTCTGCGCACGTGAACGGGGATCTGCACATACACGATCTTGGTTCTTTGTCCGTTTACTGTGTCGGCTGGAGCTTGGAAGATCTGCTCATGAAAGGTTTCACCGGTGTGGAAGGCAAGATATCCAGCAAGCCGGCGAAGCACTTCAGAAGCGCCCTCGGTCAAGTCGTCAATTTCATGTTCACTCTGCAGGGTGAGGCGGCGGGTGCGATAGCTTTTTCGAACTTCGACACCTTGCTCGCCCCCTTCATCGCTTACGATGGTCTGAACTACGGTGAGGTCAAACAAGCGATCCAAGAGTTCATCTTCAACTTGAACGTCCCAACGCGAACAGGCTTTCAAACGCCATTCACCAACTTGAGCTTCGATTTGGTTGTCCCAAGGCACATGCGTGAAGAAAAGGTGATCGTTGGAGGACACCGTCAAGCGCATACCTACGGAGAGTTTCAAAACGAAATGAACATGCTCAACAGAGCCTTTTGGGAAGTGATGCTCGAGGGGGACGCACAGGGCAGGATTTTCACTTTTCCCATACCGACCTACGCCATCACGAAGGATTTTCCTTGGGACTTTGAGCAATTCAAACTCCTGTGGGAACTGACCGCGAAGTACGGTGTGCCATACTTTTCCAATTTCGTCAACAGTGACATGGATCCTTCGGATGTCAGAAGCATGTGTTGCAGGCTGCGT
>JAPYWY010000069.1 GCA_028276125.1 Pseudothermotoga sp. | reverse complement strand
CGATGATCAGCGCACTGCATCTTGCTGGTTTGAGGTGCTCCTTCTTAACACTCGAGCCCATGGCTGCTCTGGAAGTGGCGTTGCCGGACGAGCTGAGGTTTTTGAACATAGCCTTGGTCGACATCGGAGCTGGTACGAGCGACATCGCGATCGCTAAAGCTGGCACGGTCCTCGGTTACGACATGGTCGCACTCGCCGGTGATGAGATAACGGAGGCCATAGCGAAGCACTATCTGCTCGACTTCAGAACGGCAGAGTTGCTCAAGAGAAGTATCGGGCCCATGCAGAGCATCGAGGTGAAGAACCTCACCGGAGAAACGATCCTTGTGGAAAGACCAGAGTTGGAGAGAATCATAGAGCCCGTCGTCACACAGATCGTAGACAGCATAGCCCAACGCATAGAGGCATTGAACTTGGGTAAACCAAGCGCCGTTCTGCTCGTAGGTGGGGGAGCAAAGCTTTCTCTACTGAGAGAAAAGCTCGCCGAGGTCTTGAAGCTCCCGAAAGAACGTGTGGCGCTCAAATCGGTCGAGGAGTTGGACAGGGTCAAGTCACTCAAAGAAGGTTTCGTGGGTAGCGAGTTCGTGACTTTGGCGGGCATCGCATACATGAAGGCGAAGGAACTTGGTTCCATCTACGATGTGGTCAGGTTGAACGGTGAGGATGTGAGGTTGTTGAAGTTCAATAGAGCCCCAACGGTCCTGCAATTGCTCACCCAGTCTGGCTACAGCATAAGAGACCTCATAGGTGAAGTCAGGCCGTCGTTCGTCTACACTCTGAACGGTGAACCCAAGATTGTACAGGGCACGGTTCGCAAGAAGTACCGCATCAAAGTCAACGGCAGGGAATGTGCACTCCACGAAACGTTGAAGACCGGCGATGAGGTCGAAGTGGAGTCGCTCGAGGGTGAAGCACTCGAACCACCGAGGTTGAAGGACTTGGTCAAACCTGTTCGAGTTTTTCTCAACGGAAGCGAGATCTTTGAAATTTTTCCCACCGTTCTGGTGAACGGCGAGAACGTCACAGATTTGGAAAGGCTCGTGAACGACGGCGACGAAATCGTGGTTAAATGGCCAAAGAAGGAAGAGATAGAACAGCTTTTGAACGAAAGGCTTGGCTTCATCAGATGCATCGTTGATGACCAGCCCACAGTTTTGCCAAAGTTCAAGTTGATCCTTCAAAGGGTAGAAGAAACACAAGAAGGTCTTTTTCATCACTTCGAGGGAACAGAGATGAAGGTGAAAGATCTGCTGCCTCGACCTCGGTCCATAACGGTGAAGTTCAACGGCAGACAGATCGAAATCATCCAGAAGAACCACACGGTCTTGGTCGACGGCGAGTATGTCAGCTCGGACAGAACCCTGTCAGACGGCATGAAGATTCAACTGCCGCAGTTTGCACCCATCGTTGCTGACGTGCTCGCCGGCGCGGAGATAGACACGAGGAACTTGAGAGATTACAAGATCAAGTTGAACGGGAGAGAGGCAAGTTTCGTGGACCCAGTCACTGAAGGGGACGAGGTAGAATTCATCGCCAGCTCAAAAGTTCTCGATGAAACCAAAGGAGCATCTGAAGCTTTCGGCGAATGAGTCCACCACTGAGAAAAATTCTCCCAAGCGATCAGTGAAGAACAACAAGCTTCATGGATCAATCTTTGATCTTGTACACCATATCTATTTTGACATCGTTATTGGTGATATCGCTATTACTGTACGCTGTTAAATCAACACCGTTGAGTTCAAATCCTTGTTTTCTGTAAAACTCAGCTGCGCTGTTGTTCGTTTGTGTCTCTAACACGATCGCACGACGGTTCAGTTCTTGTGCAACTTGCTTGGCTTTTTCGATGAGCATTTTGCCAATGCCTTTGCCACGGTACTCTTCAAGAACTAATAATTCATGTATTCTGAGCCTGTTGTTCCAACTTTCTTTTGCAACAGTCATCCTCGCGACGATCTTTCCGTCCACCTCAACACCAAAGATCTGCGAGGTACCGTTGCTTTCATCGTCCATTCATCGCTCCCAGACGGGTTCTCGATAGTCTTTCATGATCTCCTCTTCACTGCTTTGACGCTTCAGTTCTATAACCCAGCCATCTTCAGTGTTCTTGACATCTACTTTGTAAAATCTGCTGCTGGACCATCTGAAATGAAGCTTGAAATCTTTCCATTCTTCTTTCTCGAGTTCGACAATTTTCATTGAAATGCCTCCAGAATAGATCGTTCAAACGCATACGTCATCAGGAGAAAGTACGAACGACCATGAAAAGCATCAACGTCGTTGGGTGCGTTCTTCTTTCGAGAAACTCACTTCTCGTAGGGTACACCGTCAGCCGCGGGTGGTCGCGTCTTTCCAATGAAGCCAGCAATGACAATCAACGTGACAATGAACGGGAACATGTTGAACAACGGTTTCGTCGTCGATGCAACCCTGAGTAATGGGCTGCTCTGCAGTTGGTTCGCGAAGGCCTCTGAAAAACCAAACAGCAGGCTGGCCCACATCGCTCCCACGGGATTCCAGTTTCCAAGGATCATTGCGGCGAGCGCTATGAAACCACGCCCTCCACTCATCAGTTCGCGAAAGTTGCCCACCTCGCCTACACTCAAGAATGCACCTCCTAACGAAGCCATCACACCGCTCATGAGCACTCCGAAGTACCTCACCGCGTACACGTTCACACCGAGCGTGTCCGCAGCCTCTGGATTTTCTCCCACAGCCCTCATTCTCAGACCCAGTTTCGTCTTGTAAATGACAAACCAAGCAACGAAAACGGACGCGAACGCCACGTATATCATCGGGCTCAGCTCACCGATGGATTGCGCTAAGAACCTGTTCTTCATCAAAAATGGAATCTTCACCTCAGCGATCTTACCTACGATGTCTGTCTGACCAGGTCTTCCAAATATGGGTTCCATGAGAAAGCCCGTGACTCCCTGTGCGAGAAGTATGAGCGCCGTGCCAGAAACTATCTGGTTTCCCCTCCACGTTATGCTCGCCCACGCGTGCAACCACGCCATACCGAGTCCCACAAGAACGGCAAAGAAAACACCGATCCACGCGTTGCCCGTCAACCACGTGAAGACCACCGACACGAAGGCGCCCATGAGCATGATACCTTCCAGAGCGATGTTCACGACACCTGTTGTCTCACTGAAAACACCCCCGAGTGAAGCGAAGATCAATGGCGTGGCGGCCGTCAGAGTGAGTTTGTAGAACGCTGGATTGGTGAATATGTCTATCAGAGCGAGGAAAAGCCTCATTTGGCCACCTTCTTTCTCAAAAAGATGGCTCTGACGATGCGATCTGCTGCGACGAGGAATATGATGATCGCCTGAACGATCATGATGATATGCTTCGGAACCCCCACGAACTGCATCTCGTTCGAGCCGTTACGCAACGCGCCCATGAGCAGGGCAGCAAAGATGATGCCTATGGGATTGTTCTGTCCTATCAAGGCTATGGAGATACCGTCGAAACCCTTTCCACCAGAGAGAGTTCCCAAGAACCTGTGATGGACACCCATGACTTCTAATGTACCCGCAAGTCCTGCGAGTGCACCACTGATCGCCATCGCCAAAACTATGTTGTCTGCGAGCTTTATACCTCCATACTCCGCCGCGTACGGGTTGAATCCCGCCGCCTTCAATTCGTAACCTTTGCTCGTTTTGTCGAGCAAGATCTTCATCAGAATCGCAGCCAACACGGCGACTATGATTCCACTGGTGAGTTCCGTCGCCTGAACCACCATGAGTGGGGGTAGCTTAGCGCTCGACGCTATTTCAGGACTCTTGGGCGTACCAAAACCTACGCCCATGGGTACCGTTACGACGTAGCTCGAAAGATAATCCGCGATCCAGTTCAGCATGATCGTCGTCACGACTTCGTGTGCACCAGTTTTTGCTTTCAGAAACCCTGCGATCGAAGCATAGGCAGCACCAGCGACCATGCCCACCAGCATCGTCAAGGGGATCGCCAGAACTGCCGGCATCCAACCGACGTTGATCGCGAAAGCCGTTGCGACCATAGCACCCACGATCATTTGACCTTCCGCACCTATGTTGAACAAGCCTGCTCTGAAGCCAAATCCAACGGCTAATCCGGTGAGGATCAACGGTGTCGTCTTCACGATCGTTGAAGCGATCGCCATCTTCGAACCGAGCGCCCCTCTTATCAGGGCTGCATACGCAGTGATGGGGTTTTTTCCTATCATTAGAATGACGAAAGAAGCGATGATCAATGCGACAACAACTGAAAGTACTGGCACGAGAAAGGACCAAAGTTTTTGGTTCAAGCCACACGCCCCCTGATTTCCTCTAATCTGTGACCAGCCATCATGAGGCCTATCTCTTCGATGGAAACAGCGTTTGGTTCCACTTCTCCCATGATCTGACCGTTGTACATAACGGCGATCCGATCCGCCAGTGAGAGAATCTCATCGAGCTCCATCGAGACGAGCAGTATCGCGACGCCCGAGTCTCGCAACTGAATCAATGTTCTGTGTACGAATTCGGTTGCGCCGACGTCCAGACCCCTTGTCGGCTGAGAAACCACCATGAGCTTCGGTTCCAGCCCCACTTCCCTCGCGATGACGAGCTTTTGTTGGTTGCCACCTGAGAAGTTGGCACCGAGCATCCTCACGTTGTTCGGCCGGACGTCAAACCTGTTGAATAGTTCCTCCGCGAAGGTCAAGATCTTGTCGTGAGCGAGAAACTCACCTTTCGCGAATGGAGGTCTGTAGTGCCTGCCCAGGATCACGTTGTAATAAGCGGGAAATTGGAGGATCAAACCATACTTGTGCCTGTCCTCGGGAATGTGTCCCATGCCCATCTCCCTCAGTTCTCTGGGTGTCGCGTGGGTGACATCTTTTCCCAAGAAGTACACCTTGCCCGAAACAGGCTTTCTCAAGCCCGTCAGCGCTTCGACCAACTCTGTCTGACCGTTTCCCGCAACCCCAGCGATCGCATAGATTTCACCGGCCTTCACTTCGAAGGAAACACCTTTGACGGCTTCCAAGTTCCTGTAATCCTTAACGCGCAGATCCTCAACCTTCAAGACCACACCGTCCGGCTTGGCAGGCGTCTTCTCCACTGTGAAGACCACGTCCCTACCCACCATCAGGCGCGCTATCTCCCTGGGGTTGGTTTCATCCTTGTTGAGCACACCTGTGACTCTACCTTGGCGCATCACCGTGATACGATCGCTGACCCGCATCACTTCGTTCAACTTATGCGAAATGAAGATGATCGTTTTTCCATTCTCTCTCAGCTTGAACATCGTTTCAAAGAGTTCTTCCGTTTCCTGAGGCGTGAGCACCGCCGTAGGCTCATCCAGAATGAGGATCTCGGCACCTCTGTACAGGACTTTGAGTATCTCAACTCTCTGTTGCATGCCGACTGGTAGATCCTCTATCTTCGCGTCGACGTCAACGTGCAAGCCATAGCGTTCCGAAAGCTCCGAAACTCTTTTCCGTGCACGCTTCAGATCGAAAAGTGGCCCGATTCCTGTCTCGGAACCGAGCACGACGTTCTCTGCCACAGTCAAGTTGTTGACCAACATGAAATGCTGATGAACCATCCCAATACCCATCGAAATGGCGTCTCGAGGACCTCTAAAACTCACCTTCTTACCGAAGATGCGTATCTCACCAAAGTCAGGTTTCAGAAGACCGTAGAGTTGGTTCATGAGTGTGGTCTTTCCTGCACCGTTCTCTCCCACGATCGCGTGTATCTCACCTTTCAACACCGTCAGATCCACATGATCGTTCGCAACCACTTGAGGAAAGCGTTTCACTATTTGGATCATTTCGACGGCTTTCTCCACGAACCAAACCCCTCTTTGAAAAGGGGCGCCCGAAGGCGCCCCACGATTTTCAGAACGGGAACGTTATTGCGGGAACTTGGAAGGCCTTGAGAGCGTCCTCAGTGTCTGGGATCACCAATTTACCATCCTTTATGAGTTTCGTGAGGTATTCGAGCTCGGCGATGACTCTGTTCGGAATCATGCCTTTCGTGTACTTCATGGGGCTCACACCCGCACCGCTTTCTTTCACACCGAGAACCTTCAGTCCACCCTCAAAGGTTCCTTCCCAGGCAGACTTGACACCGTAGTACGACGCCATGGAGATGCCCTTCATGGCGCTGCAGAGCACGACTCCCGGAGCCATGTAGTCCTGATCGACGTCCACCCCGATCGCGAAGAAGCCTTTGTTGTTTTTCGTCACGTAATCAATTATGTCCACCAGCTTGTCGGAACCGACGAGAGCAACCATCTTCTCTCTTGCCGCCTCGATTCCACCGTTTCCACAAGCACCGGCCGCCAGGAAAACGATGTCCGCACCCTGCGCGTACTGAGCCATGGTGAGGTCCTTACCCTTCTTCGGATCCTCGAAATCGTTCGTGTAGCCCCTCAAGATGTCCACTTTTTTCTTGTGAAGCGTGGAGTAAATCTTAGCACCTGCTTCGTAACCATAGCGGAACCTTTCGACTGGTGGAATCGGTATGCCTCCCACGAAACCGATCTTTCCCGTCGATGTCATCGCTGCTGCTATGTAGCCTGCGTAGAAGCCCGCGTGTTCTTCTTTGAACACGAAGCACAACACGTTCGGCAAGCTCGTACCTTCGGGTGGGACGATGTCGATCCCGACGAAATACACGTTCGGGAACTGTTTTGCGACCTTGAACAGCGCGTCGGTCATCATGAATCCAACTGCGAAGACCACGTCAGCCTCCTGTGCCGCCCTCGTGAGGTTGGGTATGTAGTCGGCTTGCTCGTAAGACTGTATGACTTTGTACTCGGCGCCGATCTCTTTCGCTGCCTTGACGATACCTTCCCAAGTTCCGTCGTTGAAAGACTTGTCGCCGAGACCTCCAACGTCTGTGACCATGATGACCTTGAACGCCATTGCGAAGACTGAGAGCGCAACGAGCAGTGACAGTACGATCAATCTTTTCACCTCAACTCCCCCCTTCTGAAGAGTTTTAAAAGATTGACACCCGCCACGAACATGGCGGTCAAAAAGACCAGCGGGTTGACCAGCGAAGACGTTCGTAATGTGATCATGGGTGATGTTTGCTCGACGATCAACGTCAAACTGTGAGCGTTCAACCATCCCAAGGCTGAGACAATCAAAAGGACGATCGATGGCCCAAGAGATATTTTAGGATTCAAAAAGAAGCCTGTCAAAAACACCAGGATCGTGATCAAAAAGATGGAGAGAGAATTCTTGTTGTTGAAAATTCTGACGTATGGAGCTGCAGTTTGCTGAGAATTTTCGAAAATCCGTTTTTCGAACGTGCTTCGCAGATCGGAAAGAATTGGATACTTCGTGCTGAACAAACCTTCGATGTGTTGTTTGAATTCTTGTCTCAGCCTCGGTGCCGAGTACTCCACCAGCCTCTCACTGTATCTGAGCAAAGAGTCGAGGTCCCTCTCAAAGTTCTTCATCCTTGATCTCTCGTCGAGCAGGTAGAACCTGAGCGTGTTCGACAGGGGTTGGAAGGTGTCGATCCTGTTCTTTGAGCCACTGTGGCTGAAGAAGCCAGAAAAGTCGTTGAAGAACGCCCCGTAATTCGATGAGAGGAGAATCTCTGTCACAACACCGCGTGAACTCAGGTTTGCCAGCGTTTCGACGAGATCGTTGACGATCGCCTTGGTGTCTTCCATACTCGTGTACATGGTTGAGGACAATCGCCTCACATACTGAGAAACTGGCGCAAGCTCGTCGACGTACAGTTCTCGTTTCAACAGATCGTAGAATCTAGACTGGAGAAATCCCTCATGCCTTTCCATCGATAGTTCTTCACACTTTGGCACCAGTGGAAAGATTGCTGCCA
>JAPYWY010000212.1 GCA_028276125.1 Pseudothermotoga sp. | reverse complement strand
TCCCAACCTGTCGAACTTCAGTGAGAACGTCTCCCAGTCCTTCACGGGTGTGTAGGTTCTTTTCAGAACGACCTTACCCAGCTCAGGCTGAACAGCCATCTGTTCTTCGAACAACTTTGAAAGCAAGGCTCTCTCATTCTTGACTTCCCAGATCGTGAGCACCACGCTCTTGAAGTCTGGTCCATAGACGATGAACCGCAGATCCTGACCCTTCACCAACAAGCCCGCTTGGCTGAAGTATGCATTGTTGGCCACGCTGAGTGCAGAGAAAAGGACCAAAAGGCTCACAAAGAACATCCTCTTCACGTTTCATCCCACCTTTCCAATCTTTTGAAATTCATACTGTGATCGTAACGAAACTTCACAAGGCTCATCGGACTGAACCTGGTCCTTGCCCATTCTTCAGCGATTCTTTTGATCAACTCCATCCTTCCAAACACTTCCCAGCCACCTTTCCAACGTGCAAAACCTTCATCTTCGACAAAGTAAATCCAGCCACTTTTCTCACACAGTGACCAACTGGCCAGGTGAAACACTCCAACGGTTTCATAGTAATTGATGGGCAGGTTTAAGAACTCGAATGGTGTTGAGAATCTTTTCTCGATTTTCGACAGTCTCTCGAGATTGGTTTCGTTGAGGTTTCCAAGTAGTCCTCCAGCCCTTATGAACTTGGTATCCACAAGGTGCTTCGCCGCGACACCATCGATCGTTTTCTCGAACACCAACGCAGGCTGTCTGTCGACCGTGTAAAGGTCGATGGGACCGACGATCCTTCCACCCATTTTCAGCTGATCTATCCAATGCTGTGAGACCTTGTCCACGGCCACGGTGATCACTATTGCATCGTACGGTGCAAGTTTTTCATAGCCATAGAATCCGTCGTCGTTCACGAAGACGACATTCTCGATGCCCAACTTCGAAGCTGCCTCGACGCTGTTTTCGAAGAATTTTCGGTTGAACTCAATCCCGACGACCAAACCTTCTTTCCCGACGACATGCGCCATCACACAGGCGTTGTAGCCCGTGCCCGAACCGATCTCCAAAACCTTCATGCCTTGTCTCAAGCCGACCGCGCTCATGAACAGCGCCATGAGCGATGGTTGGCTCGAAGTGGAATAAATGTTTCCATCCTTTGCCGTGACGATCACGTTGTCGCTGTAAACGACGTCCAGATCGTAGTGAAACTCGCTGAAGACTTCTCTCGGCACTCGCAGGAACGCTTCGAGGATCTCTTTGTCGAAATCACCAGCGAACGATATTTGCCTGACCAACCACTCCTGCCAGGATCGAGTCATGTTTTTCCCTCTTTGGATGAAGTTTCTGTTAAATACATTTTACCACCGAACAGGACGCACGTTTCATCGGATCGAGAGATTCCCTTTCCTGAGAATCCTCCCCGCGACTTGAACGACACCGAGGAATGTGATATAATTCACTTGGACCTTCTGAGGTGGAGGAGCGAATCTGACACCGAGGAAGGGAGGTGAAGCAGCGTTCAATTTGGCCCCCTTCCTCGGCGAGAGGAAGGGGGTCTTCATTTTGGAAAGGTTCTACATCGTGAACATCATCGTGGAGGACAGGCAGAACGCGTACAGACAGGTCAACGAACTTTTGCACGATTTTGCGGACGTGATAAAGCTGAGAGTTGGCTATCCTGTGCCGGACGAAAACATGGCGATCATACTCCTGATCGTGAAAGCCACCAACGATGTGATCGGCAGTATGAGTGGGAAACTCGGCCAAGTGAAGGGCGTTAGAGTGAAGACGATGCCCTTGAAGTGAGGTGAAAGCATGTTGACGTTATTGAAGAAGATCGAAAACATCGAGGACCGAGAGAGTTTCATCCCGCACGGTGAGATAGAACAACTTTTGAATGAGACGAGGAATCCCGACACGAAGTTGATCCAAGAGATCGTTCAGAAGTCTTTGGAAAAAGAACGACTCACACCCAAAGAAACAGCCACGCTCTTGAACGCAGAAAAACCCGAACAGATCGAACTCATATTTCAGGCGGCGAGAAAGTTGAAGGAGGAGGTCTACGGCAACAGGATCGTTCTCTTCGCACCGCTTTATATTGGAAACTACTGCATCAACAACTGTTCGTACTGCGGTTTCAGGACCGAGAACACGCAGGTGATCAGAAAAACACTGAGTGAAGAAGAGCTCGAAGCAGAACTCCACGCGCTCACCTCGAAAGGCCACAAGAGACTGATCGTTGTCTTCGGAGAACATCCCATGTATTCACCGGCCTTCATAGCCAAGACGATCGAAAAAATATACAGCTACAAGAACGGACACGGCGAGATAAGGCGTGTGAACGTGAACGCTGCGCCTCAAACGATCGAAGGCTATAGGATCATAAAACAGGTGGGCATAGGCACTTTCCAGATCTTCCAAGAAACTTACCATCTGCCCACTTACAAGAAGTACCATTTGAAAGGTCCGAAGGCTTCCTATCTGTACAGGCTCTTCGGTTTGGACAGAGCGATGCTCGCCGGTATAGACGATGTTGGTATAGGTGCTTTGTTCGGACTCTACGATTGGAAATTCGAAGTGATGGGTCTCATGTACCACACGAAACATTTAGAAGAAAGGTTCGGCGTTGGACCACACACCATCTCTTTCCCGAGGATCGAGCCCGCAGTCAACACACCTCTCGCTCAAAGGCCACCCAAACCTGTGAGCGATGAAGAATTCAAGCGTTTGATCGCGATCATAAGATTGTCCGTCCCCTACACCGGCATGATTCTGACCGCCAGGGAGAGTCCTGACATAAGGCGGGAAGGTCTCAGGCTTGGGGTATCTCAGATAGACGCAGGTTCAAGCATAGGTGTTGGTTCCTATTCGAATCAGGATCCAGAATCGATCAAGAAGAGCCAGTTCATCTTGGGCGACACCAGGTCATTGGACGAGGTGATGAGGGAGCTCGCTCAGAACGGTTACATACCGTCCTTCTGCACGGCCTGCTACAGGGCCGGTAGAACGGGTCAACATTTCATGGAGTTTGCGATACCCGGTTTTGTGAAGGAGTTCTGCACACCGAACGCCCTGCTGACGTTCAAAGAGTATCTGATCGATTACGCTTCAAAGGAGACGAAGAAGATAGGAGAAGAGCTCATTGAAAGAGAACTTGAAAGAATGCCACAGGAGAGGAGAAGAATTGTAGAAAAGCTTTTGCAAAAACTGGAGGCGGGAGAAAGGGATGTCAGGTTGTGAAAAACTTCTGGAGAAGATCGCGGAACTTTTCGGGTGCAAGATTTGGGTGTGTGAAAAGATTGGAAAAAGGATCTCTCACATTCCGGGCTTGAAAGCGGGAGAAGAAAGGTTCGTTCCACCGATGGTGGGGTTTGAAGATGAAAAGTACGTCGTGTTCGTTCAAGCAGACCAAATGAGCCATCAGCTCAAAGACATGTGTGAGAAGGTGATCGAGTGTGTACGGAGTGATCGAAAAGATCGTACACCATCCAGAAAGTGTGACACTTGAAGAGATCGCTTGGATATTGGCGAACGACGAGCTGAACGAGCAACTTTTCGCAGCTGCCGACGAAGTCAGGCGGAAATATTTGGGCAAAGAGGTATATCTTCGTGGCATCATAGAGTTCTCCAACTATTGCAGAAACGATTGTTTGTACTGTGGTATCAGATCGTCCAACAAGAACGTCAAGCGCTACA
>JAPYWY010000188.1 GCA_028276125.1 Pseudothermotoga sp. | reverse complement strand
ATGGGTATAAGAACCGTGGTGCTGCAGTCCGGGGAGGATCCTTACTACACAAAAGAAATGATCGGTGAAATGGTAACGAGAATCAAGAAATTCGACGTCGCGATAACGCTTTCCATTGGTGAGAGAGAGTTCGATGAGTATGCGTATTGGAAAGAACTCGGTGCGGATCGATACTTGATGCGCCATGAGACGGCGGACGAAGAGCTCTACAGAAAATTACATCCGAACGATTCTTTCCAAACGCGCAAAGCACACTTGTTGAAGCTCAAACAGCTCGGCTACGAAACCGGTGCAGGTTCCATGGTGGGACTTCCCGGTCAGGACGATTTCTCCTTAGCGAAAGACGTTCTGTTCGTCTACCAGCTCGATGCAGACATGGTGGGGATCGGTCCGTTCATACCTCATCCTGATACACCTTTGGCCGAATGTAAAGCGGGCGAACTGACGAAAACGCTCAAACTTATAGCTCTCACGAGACTGTTCTTACCAGACTCAAACATCCCTGCAACCACCGCACTTGGAACAATACATCCTTTTGGAAGACAGCTCGCATTGAAGTGTGGTGCGAACGTGATCATGCCGAACTTCACTCCCTCACCTTACCGAGCACAGTATGCACTGTATCCCAACAAGATATGCATTTTTGAGAACGACACTGCGTGCGGTGAATGCACGAAGAAATTGGTCAGGTCGGTCGGTTACGAGGTCAGCGAAAATCTTGGATACAGGAGGAAGGCTCATGAACGTACCCCATGCAGGCTTTAGGAAATACATAGCGATCGTTGGTAGGAGGAACGTTGGAAAATCGTCTTTGATCAACGCGATCGTTGGTCAAGATGTGGCGATCGTCAGCGATGTTCCCGGAACGACCACGGATCCTGTTTACAAAACCCTCGAGTTGCACCCTTTGGGCCCGGTGACGCTCATCGACACACCAGGTTTGGACGACGAAGGTTTTCTTGGTGAAAAGAGAGTTGAAAGAGCCAAGCGGGCCCTGTACCGTGCGGACGCGGCGATTCTTGTCGTGGACGATGTACCAACTGAACACGAACGTTTCGCCGTAAATCTGCTGGGACAACTCGAGATACCCTTCATCATCGCCATCAACAAATCGGATCTGAAGAACAATTTGAGGGACGCATACATCGATTTTGGTGTGCCAATCGTCGAGGTGTCCGCGAAAACGAAGACGAACATAGAAACGCTCGTGCAGTTGGTCAGCAGTGTTATGCCAGAAGAGGAGTCCAAAACCATGCTCGCTCACCTCATCGGCGAGTACAGAACGGTTGTGCTCGTTGTTCCCATAGACACCGCTGCACCGAAAGGAAGGCTCATCATGCCACAGGTTGAAGCGATAAGAGGAGCGATCGATCATGCTGCAACAGCTGTAGTGACGAGGGACACGGAACTCGCCCAAACTTTGGAAAAGGTCAACTTCAAAGTTGATCTGGTGGTGACAGATTCTCAGGCGATCATGAGGGTTGAAAAGATCGTGCCAAAGCAAATTCCGCTGACCACATTTTCAATCCTCGAATCGGCGAGCAAGGGTGATGTGAAGCAGTTTTTGGAAGGCATCGACGCCCTCAAAAATCTGAAAGACGGTGACACGGTGGCCGTCGTTGAAGCATGCTCACACGTTCCAACGTGTGACGACATAGGTCGGGTAAAGATTCCCCGCTGGATCTCTGAAAAGATGAAGCTTCAGCTCAACTACAAGTTCTTCGCTGGCAAGGAGTTTCCAGAATTGCAGGAACTATCGAACTGCAAGCTGATGATCCACTGCGGAGGATGCGTGCTCAACAGAACAGCGTTCATGAGACGCATGAAATTGGCGAAGCGACTGGATATTCCCGTCGTGAACTACGGTATGCTCATATCACACCTTCACGGCGTACTGGACAGGGTTTTAGAGCCTATCCTCAAGAGGCAAGGATAGTTTCGATCTGTCTCATCACATCTTCACTGAGTTTCTCTTTCACCTCGACAGCCTTGATGTTCTCCTCGAACTGCTCCAGTTTCGAAACACCAAGTATGACGCTCGAAACGTTCTTGTTTTTCAAGATCCATGCGATCGAAAGCTGTGCGAGCGTGCAATCCAACTCTTTGGCGAGGTCTCTGAGTTTCAGTAGTTTTGAGAAAGTCTTCTCGCTGAGTAACCCTGTCTCTTCGAACCTCTTCCTCAAGAATTCGTACCGTGCGAGTCGTGAATCGCTCGGTATGCCCTCCAGATACTTGCCACTCAGGAGTCCAGACGCGAGAGGGCTGAAGGTCGTGAGTCCCATACCGTATTTTTCGTACAAAGATGCGTACTCCTTCTCCACTCTTTCCCTCACGAGTAGGTTGTACTGGGGTTGCTCCACGATCGGGGGAATGCAGTTCAACTTCTTCGCAGTCTCATGTGCTTCCTCTATCTGTTGTGCACTCCATTCGGATGTTCCCCAGTACAACGCCAGTCCGCTTCTCAGTATCTGATCCATCGTCCAGACGATCTCTTCCATGGGCACCTCTGGATCCGGTCTGTGGCAGTAGAGTATATCGACGTAGTCCATCTGCAATCTCTTGAGTGAGGCCCACGTGCCCTCCAAGAGATGCTTCCTGGAAAGTCCTCGATCGTTTGGTCCGTTCCCACCCCAGAAGATCTTCGTGGACACCACGAGGTCAGATCTTCTGAAGGCTTTCAATATTTCGCCGAGCATGGCCTCCGCGACTCCACCAGCGTAGGCTTCCGCCGTGTCGAAGAAGTTGATACCAACGTCGAAGGCTTTCTTCACCAGCATCTTCGCAGATTCCAGATCGAGCTGATTTCCAAAGGTGATCCAGCTTCCCAGAGAGAGCTCGCTGATCTTGATGCCCCATTTTCCAACCTTTCTGTATTCCATGGGAAAACCTCCCTCAACTCACAATCAGTTCAAAAGAATTATACAATTCTAATTGTAAAATCTGAAAGTGCTGGAGGTGGAGACTTGTTCGACATCGTGTATTGGTTGGTTGTTCTATCTACGATCGGCACGGTTACATTCGCGTGGGGAGTTTTCCTCAGCCAAGCGTTGCACAAACGAACGAAACTGGACGAAGAGTACGAGAAGTTCGAAGAGCGAATACTCGAGTTGATGGGACAATTTCGGCACATGTCTGCCGTGAGGCTACAAATGCTCGATCGGAAAATAGAAGAACTGAGAAAACTCATCAAACAGGCCAATTCTCTGTATGGTCAACTGTGCGTGCGTGAAACAGAGCTGATCAACTCTTTCAACAAGAGCGAAGAGCAAGTCGAGAGTGTGACCGAATCAGAGCAGGAGAAAGTCGAACCTGTGGAAGGGGTCAAACGTGTCGAAAGGAACCAGGAAGACTCTGACCTCTCCATCGAGCGAAGAATCTTGCTCATGTATCAGGAAGGCAAGGATGAACATCAGATCGCCAAGGAACTGAACATGGGAGTAGGGGAAGTCAATCTCGTTCTTTCGCTTTTCCGTTTCCGGAGTGATTCACACCAATGACTTTGAGAAAGGCATCGACCACTCTCGGATCAAGAACCGTTCCGCTCATCTGTTTGATCATTTCGAGGGCTTCTTCTTTGCTGTAAGCCTTTCGGTAAGGCCTGTCACTGGTGAGAGCTTCGTAAATGTCGGCTATCGCGATGATCCTCGATGGAAGGGGGATCTGTTCTTTTGCCAGACGATCCGGATAGCCGAGCCCATCCCATCGTTCGTGATGATGCCGAACCCACTTAGCCTCTTCGCGCAAGCCTTTGACGCTTTTGAGCAACTGTTCCGATTTCGTTGGGTGAGTTTTGATGATTTCGAACTCCGAGTCGGAAAGTTTTTCGGGTTTTCCAAGAATGTAATCGGGTATGCCTATCTTGCCCACATCGTGCAACGTGCAAGCCATCTTTATCCTTTCGCAAAGCTTCTCGCTCAAACCCAAGGTTTTGGCTATCCTGTAAGCCAGTTCGGCAGCTCGCTCGCTGTGACCGCTCGTGTAGGAATCCCTCATCTCGAGACTTTTTACCATGAGTTTGAGCTTGTCCAGCTTGGATTGCTCGTACTCGTTTCTGAACATGTTTCCAACCTGTATTGCGGTGAGTATTGCAAAGACCAGAGGAATCGCTGAGATACCGACCAATTCGTACAACAAATAAGAGATGGCTGCGAGGGGGAGCAT
>JAPYWY010000067.1 GCA_028276125.1 Pseudothermotoga sp. | reverse complement strand
ACTCGCTACAGACTGAACAGCGGATTCTTCATCGCTCTTTCCGTGGCTGTCTTGATCGGTTTTCTTCTCTACTTCACGAAGTATGGATATCAAATACGCGTGGTCGGTGCCAACAAGAAGTTTGGTTTCTACACGGGCATCAACGTCGTTCTGACAACGTTCTGGGTGCAACTGCTCGCTGGAGCACTCGCCGGTTTGGCTGGTGGAATCGAACTGACCGCGATGTATCGTAGGTTCGTTTGGCAATCGCTACCAGGCTATGGCTTTGACGGAATCATCGTGGCTATTTTGGCAAGGAACAATCCCTTCTTGGTGATACCGAGCGCGCTCTTCATAGCGTACTTGAGAGTTGGAGCCAACATCATGAGCAGAATGACAGGTCTGGCGCCGGAAGTCGTGATTGTTATACAGAGTGTTATGATCCTGCTTGTGACGGCGGAGGCCTTGCTGGAAAGATTCAAGAAGAGAATTGTCGAGAGAGAGGCGATGAAGGGTGAGTAATTTCTTTCAGAATTTCATAGATCCCGCTTTCTGGTACAGCGTACTCAGAGTCTCAACTCCTCTCTTGTTCGCCGTCATGGCGGCGTTGGTCAGCTCCATCTCGGGTTCGATAAACATAGGCATCGAGGGCATGATGCTCATGGCAGCGTTCTGGGGCAATGTGATCGGTGCGTTCATGAAGAATCCTTGGATCGGACTTCTCGCTGGTGTTGCGAGCGCCATAGCGATGTCACTGCTTTTGGCATTTTCGCACTTGAAACTCAGGGTGAACTTGGTGATCGCCGGTGTGGCTTTGAATTTGTTCGCATCAGGCTTCACCGTGTTCATGCTCTTCGCACTCACTGGAGAGAAAGGAACGTCCGCATCTCTGGGTAGTCAGCCCATTCCAAGGCTCGATATACCGTTTTTGAGGGACATACCCTTCTTGGGGAAGGTCTTGAACAACCACAACGCTCTGACGTATCTGGCTTTGATTTCGATTTTTCTTGTAGACTATCTCATCAGAAAGACACCTCTCGGTATGCGCATGAGGGCAGTTGGCGAAAATCCCGACGCCGCCACATCCGTGGGTGTTTCAATGTTGCGTGTGAAGTATCTCTCGTTGTTGCTCAGTGGAGTCTTCGCAGGCTTTGCTGGCTCATTCCTCTCGATGGGTTATGTTTCCTGGTTTGCACGCGACATGACCAGTGGAAGGGGCTTCATCGCCCTCGCAGCACAAGCATTGGGTGGAAACTCTGCCATTCTGGGAGCGCTTGGTGCTTTGCTCTTTGGAATCGCAGAAGCGACAGGTTTCACCCTGCAATCTTTGAGAATACCGTCCGAAATAACCAACATGATACCGTTTATTCTCACGTTGATAGTACTGATAGTCTACGCAAGAACACGCGTCAGGTCGCACTCTCGGATCCAGGAGATATGAGGTGAGAAAACAGAACCCCATCGCTGCTGCTCACGCGTAGGACCTTGATGCTCCTGCCGAAGAGCTTTCTGTACTCTCTGTCGAGATCTTCAAAATTGAAATCAATGAAACCTTTCCTAACCAGTGCAAGAACGCTGCCTCCAAAACCTCCACCGACTATCCTGGCTCCCAGGATGCCGGCTCTGCCTTTCAGATAACCCACGATGAAATCAACCTCGTCGCACGAAACCTCGTAGAGGTCTCTCAAGCTCGCGTGCGATTCATAAAGGTAGCATCCAGCAAGCATCGGGCGATTATCTTTGAGAGCGCTCACCATCTTCAGAACGCGTTCATTCTCGCTCAAAACATGCTTGGCACGTTTTCGCAAAGTCGGGTCGAGTGAGGCGATGTCTTTCTCCGTCAAATCTCTGAAGGATCGCTTCTTGAGTGTCTTGAGGATCGTCTCACACTCCATCCTTCTCTTGTTGTATTCCGAAGACGCCAACTCGTGCTTCACGTTGGAATCTATGAGCACAAACTCATGGTTGTTCAAGTTCAGCGGAACGTATTCATAGTCCATAGTCATCGTATCAAGCAGAATCGCATGATCCTTCTTAGCGAAGACGGCGGTGAACTGATCCATCACCCCGCAGCGTACGCCAACGAACTCTCTCTCCGCTTTTACACAGATTTGAACCAAATCCTTTGGCTCAATCCTGTGACCCATCAACTTGACGATCGCAACGGCCGCCGCGACTTCCAAAGCTGCAGAACTCGAAAGCCCTGCGCCCGTCGGCAGCGTTGATTCTATTTGCATCTCGAAAGGTTCCACACGGTAGCCTGCCTGCTCGAGCGCCCAGACAACACCCATGACATAGTCGGTCCAACTCCTGCGTCTTTCGTTCTTCTCAACCTCCACAGTTTGGTTGTACAGCTTCGATGTGAGAACGAATTTCTTGAACGGACTCACTTCAACTTCGACATACCTGTCGATGGCAAAAGGCAGCACGAAGCCATCGTTGTAGTCCGTGTGCTCACCTATGATGTTCACACGTCCTGGAGCTTTGATCTTGATCGTCACAGCTCGTTCACCTCGACCTTCCTAAGCATCTCCGCAGCCTGTTCGGGAACCATCGGGTTTATGAACGCCCAGGTTCCCGTTTCCACACTTGCCATCCACTTGATCTTGTCCTTGTCCCTCTTGGGTGGGTTGAACTCGACGTGAAGATGAAACAGTTCTGCGTCCAACCTCTTCATCGGCGCTTGGAAAAACATCATCATGTAGGGAAACTCTTGACCATAAAGTCCGTCATATTTCAAGGTGATGATCTTGAGATGTTTCGCCAACTCAGCTCTCTCTTGGCTCGTGAGTTCTGGCAGACTCGTAACATGTCTTTTTGGATAAACGTGAACCTCGAAGGGAAAGCGAGCATAGAAAGGTACCAGTGAAACGAACGAGCCGGTCTCGAAGACAACCCGCTTCTTGATTTTGACTTCCTCGGCGACAACATCGCACACGGGACAGGATCCTCTTTGCGCATGCCATTTCGAGAAGGCTTCAACTTTGGCGAGGATTCGCTTGGGTAAGAAAGGAAAGGCGTAGATCTGACCGTGTGGATGAGATAGACTCGCTCCCACTTCTTTACCCCTGTTCTCGAAGATGAACACGTACTCAACGAACTCGTGAGAGAAGAGTTCCACGGTTCTGTCGACCCACATTTCCACGAGCTTTTCTATCTGTCTCAAAGGCATGCCTGGCAAGGCAACGTCGTGTTTGGAAGTGTAAACCACAACCTCGCAGATACCGAAGGAACGTTCTTTCATAAAGATGTCCGATTCAGATGAAACTTGTGGGGGATTCCGCTTCAACGCTGGAAATCTGTTTTCGAAACTGACCAGGTCGTATTCTTCAGGTAGCTCGACACCACCGACGCATATGGGACAGCTTTGCTGCGAGGGTTGAACGGGCCTTTTCTGTGTTTCAGCAGAAACGATGATCCACTCGTCCGTGAGGGGATTGTACCTGAGCTCAAGCATCACGATACTCCTTCCCGGTAAAAATGAAAGTATCTACCATCTTCTCTCTCTACTGTTTGTTTTCTCAATCTTGTCTCGCTCTGCTCAAAGAACCATTCCGGAGAATCTTTCGAAACGTCGATCCACACACGTCCAGGAACGTTGGATTCACTCACGTAAGAGATTTCATATATCCTTTCTCGTTCCCGTTCGATTCTGGTGAAGATGGAATTCGTACATCTTCGCCAGCCAAACGCGCCGAAACCCAGTACGTCCAACAGCTTCGAATCGAACCTTTCTACGGACACGTACAGAGGCAACAAGCGGTTCACCAAACTTGCAAGGACGATCTCCTCCAGAGAAAATTCTTTGACATTGACGATCAATCCGTCGACCCTTGCGAGAGCAGAAGCAACATTAGCTTTTTGCAAGATGAAGAAACAGTCGGCGTATCTCTCGCGATACTCATCTTTGAAGTCGTTCAGAAGAAAACACCGAACCCCTACGTTGTAGAACCTTTGAAGTTCTCCCCAACTCTCCAGCTTTACAGCGACTCTGACGCCCTTCTTTAGGTATCTTTTCACCTCGTCCTCTTCGTTTGAAGAAAGCAGTAAAAAAGCACTCCGCCGGTCGAGCGTTTCGTCGAAGGAATCCTCCATCAGCAAAGACTTTGGTATCTTTGTGGGGAAATTGCACTCGTTCCACAGGACTTCGTAGAAAGCCTTGAGCATGTTCAGCTTGTCGGGGCCTCGAACGATAACTATGAAGGCCTCAACGAGTGGCTTCGCAAAAACAGCCACCTGCTCAGCGTCTTCTTCGATCCGAACTTCTTCAAAGCCTGCGAAACCAACTAATGTGTCGTTCTCCATGAAGACGTGTTTGAGAGATCGTTCAGAGAAGGACCAGCACGATATTCTGTTGCATCTCAAGATCTCGAATGGTTTTTCATCGCTTCTTCTGAGTTTCACCACGACAGCGTTTTTTGAATCGATCTTCTTGAGCGAAAAACCGGCATCCTGTAATGGATTTTCGAAAAATTTCGATACTTCGTTGTCCAGCACTTTCACGTCTCAACGCACCTCGAATTCAACTTCGAACGTTTGCTCCACGTTTCTATCGATCAGGACACATTTGACCACGTAGGAACCAGGCTCCAGTTGTTTTTGAATCTCGATCAGAGCCGCGGGGTACGTTATCGCTTGTGTAACCATCGCACCTGGCTCTGGCGATTCAACATGTGCCCTTACAAAGATTGTTCTACCAGCAAATCTCACTTCGTCAATTTTTACAGAATATCCACCGGTGTTCTTTTGACCCGCATCAACCCTCAGAAAGACCTTCTGACCACTTTCAAAAACATGTGTTTCTCTCATCGACTCATCCAGTACACGAACACCAGGTTCCATGCCTCCGCGCGGTAGTTGCTTGGTTGAGAAAGTGCACCTTTTTGGAATCTCTACGACGAAGCCGTTCAGATTCAAAGATCTTGTGTTCGATGGTAATACAAAGAGATGCTGGGGCATGTAGACGTATATACCGCTCCTCTCTCCGCTCAGGCGGATTTCGTGTGTGAAGTCGTCCGATTCTATGACGATCTTGAAGACATACTCCTCCTGCCCAGGTACCGAGACGGGTGAGAAGATCCAGCCTTTCATAAGCAAGACGAGGTCCGGCTCGTAGCTCAGGACCATGTACTGGAAGTTGGCCGACTTAGTGCCCACCCATTCGTACAACTCGTTGGGCAGTACTTTTCCAACGGGCGTGTAGTAGATCATCCCCAAAACCACACTCGACACACACAATAGGAAGACGATCGTGAGACGCATGTACATCGCCTCACAGTTCAAGCTCGTCCCCGGGTTTCATGATGGCGCATTTCACGTTCAGTTTCTCGACTTCTTCTTTGAACTTTCCGGGATCGGATTTGATCACAGGCCAAGTGTCGTAGTGCATCGGTACGACCAAGCGAGGTTGTATCATCTTCACCGCTTCAACCGCATCCCAGAGGTCCATAACGAAGTTTCCCCCTATTGGTAAAAACGCCAAATCGATGTTCTCTCTTCTCAAAAGCTCCATATCCTTGGTCAATCCGGTGTCTCCGGCATGGTAAATCTTTTTACCATCGATCTCGATCAAGAAGCCACATGGATTTCCTGCATACACTGGCAGATCTTCCTCCACGATACTCGAACCATGGAGCGCCGGCGTCAACTTCACACTACCAAAATCAAAAACGTATTTGCCACCTATGTGCATCGGATGGGTGCTGATACCATGCCTCGAAATGTAACTGCAGAGCTCAAAATTTGCTATCACCGTCGAACCGTCGCGCTTTGCCAGAGCCACGGTGTCCCCCAAATGATCTGCATGTCCGTGCGTCACGAGTATGTAATCGATCTTCGGAATGTCTTGAAGCTTGATCGGTGCCTGCGGATTGTTCGTGATGAAAGGATCGATGATGATTCTCTTATCTTTATGGAAGATCAACACAGCTGCGTGACCCAAATATCTCACTTTCACTGGAACCACCTCCTGCATCAATTTTAGCATGTTGCTCATCTCAAGGGTGTGATATCATTCGTTTTGGTGATCGAACATGAAGAGAATTAGGCTCACTCTTGCACAACTTAATTCGACCGTTGGAGACTTCGAGGGCAACGTTCGCAAGGCAAAGCTTGCACTCGAACAGGCTCACGCCCTGCAGAGTGATTTGCTGCTCATACCCGAGTTGTTCATCCCAGGTTATCCTCCCGAGGATCTTTCTTTCAGAATCTCTTTCTTGAAGGCCAATCGCAAAGCACTGGAGGAGTTCGCCGAGAGCACATCCAACAAGAAGGTTGTATCCATCGTAGGTTTCATAGACTTCGACGAAGACTTGTACAACGCCGCCGCAGTGGTGTACGATGGAAAGGTGAAGGGTATCTACAGAAAGATCTTCCTTCCCAACTACAGCGTGTTTGATGAAAAAAGATACTTTCGAGCCGGTGACAAACTGCTTGTGCTGAAATTCGGTTCTGCCAAGGTGGGACTGACCATATGTGAAGATATCTGGAGCCCTGCTGAGCCCCTCGCTTCGTTGGTCAACGGATTTGGATCACAGCTTGTCGTGAACATCTCAGCTTCTCCCTATTGTGTCGGGAAGCCGAGATTCAGAGAGTCGTACGTATCGATGAAGGCGTACGAATACCATGTAGCGATAGCTTATTGCAACATGGTCGGTGGACAGGATGAACTCGTTTTCGATGGATCAAGTTTCGTTTGCGATGCGAATGGCCGGTTGCTCGCACGGTCGAAATCCTTCGAGGAAGATCTGATCACGGTGGACGTCGATCTCGAGGAAAACATTAGAGTAAACTTGACCGAACCTCGGCGTCGTTACACGTACATGGAAAACTTACCTGTGGAAGTTATACAGTTCGATGAACCAAAACAAAAGAAACAACAGTTGAACCCTTCGATTGCGCAGCCGCTCGTAAGAGAACGAGAGATGTTCATGGCTCTCGTCACCGGCCTCAGAGATTACGTGCGAAAGAATGGTTTCAAGAAAGTGGTTCTGGGACTGAGTGGAGGAATGGATTCTTCTTTGGTTGCGGCGATAGCGGTCGAAGCACTCGGTGCGGAGAACGTGAAGGGTGTTCTCATGCCTTCGATGTACACATCGAAAGAAAACATCGAGGATGCCTCTCTTCTGGCCGAAAATCTCGGGATCGAGACTTTCACGATACCCATCACTGAGGTGTACGAAAGTTATTTGAAGACGCTCGAACCAATGTTTTCAAACATGCCGAGGGACGCGACAGAAGAAAACATTCAAGCGCGCATCAGGGGAAACTATTTGATGTCGCTTTCGAACAAGTTCGGTTGGTTGGTTTTGACCACTGGAAACAAGAGTGAGATCGCCACGGGCTACTGTACCCTGTATGGTGACACAGCGGGAGGTTTCGCCGTCATAAAAGATGTCTACAAGACCGATGTCTACAGAATAGCGCGTTGGTACAACGACTGGAAAGGCAGAGAGATAATACCGCAACGGGTTTTCGTCAAACCACCGACGGCCGAGCTGAGACCCAATCAAACGGATCAGGAGAAACTACCACCTTACGATGTGCTCGATGGTATACTGCGTCTTTGCATTGAAGAAGGTCTTGATGCTGAGGAGATAGTTCAGAAAGGCTATGATCCATCCACCGTTGGAAAAGTGTTGCAGATGCTTCACACAAGCGAGTACAAAAGAAAGCAAGCCCCGATAGGAACGAAGATATCCGTCAGAGCTTTCGGCAAAGATTGGCGCATGCCCACGACGAACAAGTTTAGAGAGATCATTTAGACGAATCGAACTCACTTTGTTCTGAATTCTTCACCGACCGAGAGTGCTTTTCAGCAAGGACTTGTCTCGTGTTTTGTTCAAGGTATGCGATCTCAGATACGTGGCACGTTAGGTGGAGTCCTCGCTTCGGGTATCCTTGGAGCCAACGATGTTCTCTTTCATCCAGTTTCTTTTCTTCAAAGATCTCTCCACGAAGACATCTTCATTCGTAAGCGGATCGATCCCACTGTAGTACATTGCAGTGCTCAAGGTGCCAGGCGATGGCGTGAATATTTGAACCTGCTGTGGTCTGTAACCGAGCTTGCTTTGTATGAACTTCTTCAAATAATCGTTCTCCTCTTCAGATTCTCCAGGATGCGCCA
>JAPYWY010000066.1 GCA_028276125.1 Pseudothermotoga sp. | reverse complement strand
TGACTGCGCACGCCAAAATTTTGAAACGACTTCACGCAGACTTGCCAGTCGTCTTCATAGGACCGTGTGTTGCAAAAAAGGCTGAAGGGACTGTGGACCTCGCTTTGACTTTTGAAGAGCTCGATGCACTCATCGCTGAGCAGAACGTGGATCTGTCTCATTTCGAAGAGCAGTTTCCCGAAGGCCCATATCCTTTGTACGCGAGGATGTATCCGACCTCAGGCGGCATCAACTACACGGTTCGCGTAGAGTTCGATGAGCACATAGTGGTCGAAGGCGTCGAAAATCTCATCGAACTGTTCGAAAACTTTCCATTTCAGGAACGAAAGATTTTCATCGAAGCTTCCGCGTGCCATGGAGGTTGTCTCAACGGTCCTGCGATCCGAAAGGATATCAGCATCGTTGAGAAGCGTCTTCGCATAGTACGGCATGCAAAAAGGATGTCCCAGTTGGATCAGGGTTCGATAGATGTTCAAGCGAACCTTGATCGGAACTTCTCTGTGAAGAAGAGATCCATTCACGTTGACGAATCAAAAATCGAGGAAGTTTTGGAACAGATGGGCAAGGCGGACCAAAGGAAGAGGTTGAACTGTGGTGCGTGTGGCTATGACAGCTGTAAAGACAAAGCCACCGCAGTGCTTTTGGGTAGGGCAGAAAAAGAGATGTGCATCACTTACTTGGTGGACAGGCTCAAAGCCGCGACACACAGGATCGTTGAGGAGTCACCGAACGCGATCCTCATGGTCAAGGATGGAACGATAGTCTATAGAAACAAGAGTGCTTCGAACATCTTCAGAAACGGCGCGGAAGAAAAGTTCGTTCAGGAGTTGAGAGAATCCTTCTTCAAGGGCCAACCTGTCCAGATAGGGTCGAACCTCTACTACGTCAAGTTTTTCATCCTTCCTGAAGAAAAGGCGGACGTTTATTTGCTGATAGACGTAACGAAGGAGAGAGAACAAGAGGAGACGTTGAGACGTATCAAGAAAGAGACGCTCCAGAAGATGGAAGAAATGCTCTCGAAACAGATGAGGGTCGTTCAAGAGGTGGCAGGCTTGCTCGGCGAAACTGTCGCCGAAATAAAGGCGAGTTTCGTCGAGTTGAGAAGATCCTTGGAGGAATGAGCTGTGCTCACCTGTCAGATAGAACATGCGAAGAAGAGCAAACCAGGCGAGGAAATCTGTGGAGATTCGATATGCGTGAAGAAGAGTTCAAGCAGAGTGGTGGCTTGTGTCTCGGACGGTCTTGGAAGCGGAGTTAAGGCAAGCATACTCTCGACACTCACGACGAAGATGGCTGCCACGATGCTCTTTCGCAATGTTCCCTTCGACGAGGTTTTCACTTCGATTTTGAAAACTCTGCCCACCTGCAGAGTGAGGGGAATAAGCTACGCGAACTTGTGTTGCGTGGTGTACGATGCGACGATCAACGAATGTGTCGTGGTCGAGTACGAATTTCCCGTTGTTCTCTACTTGAGGAACGGTGAACTGGTGAACCTTGAGAAAGAAGAAAGGAACATCGAAGGTAGAAGCATATCGCTGAGCAAGATCAAACCACAAGAAAACGATTTGCTCTTCGTGATGACCGATGGGGTTTCGCAGGCTGGCATGGGAACGCCGCAGTTTCCCCTCGGTTTTGGGTTGAAGAACATTCTCAAAGAGATCCAATCACTTCTCAAACATAGACTTCCACCCGGCGACATCGTGAGACACCTCGTGAAACTCGCCGAGCATCTCGACAGGGGGACCAGAGGGGACGACGCACTCGCGATGGTGGCGCAGTTCAGACCTCTTCAGGTCTTGAACATCTTCGTTGGCCCACCCGAAGACAAGAGCAAGGATGAAGCGATGGTGAAAAGATTTTTGAGCCTGCCTGGGAAGAAGGTCATCTGCGGCGGTACCACAGCTCAGATCTTCGAACGCGTGCTCAACAAGAAAGTTCAGATAGAGCTCGACACCATATCTTTCGATTCTCCACCGCTCGGAAAACTCGAAGGCTTCGAACTCGTTACCGAGGGTATCGTCACGCTGACACAACTGTTCAGATACCTTGAGAACCAGCAGAGCGAGGTTGGACTCGCTGCGCAGATGCTTTTGAAACTGCTCTTCGAAGCTGACGAGGTCAACTTCGTTGTAGGAAGAGCGATCAATCCAGCGCACCAGAATCCCTTGTTCAGCCACGATGTTTCGTTGAAGTTCAGGCTCGTCCACGATGTCGCTCGAATCCTGAGAGAACGTGGAAAGATTGTGAACATCGAATATTGCTGAGGAGGTGAGGGCCTTGGAGAGGACCTATGAGGCCATCGAACAGGTTTTGAGAAAGTACAACTACAAGAAGGAGAACCTCGTGAAGATACTGCTCGAGGTTCAAAAACTTCATCGCTACCTTTCGAGGGACGTCATACACTACGTCGCCGTCGCGTTGCAACTTCCACCTGCAAAGGTCTACGGTGTGGCAACGTTCTATGCGCAGTTCTCTCTGAAACCCAAAGGAGAATACACGATCTTGGTGTGCGATGGAACCGCGTGCCACATGGAAGGTTCCACAAGCCTGATCAAAGCCATAGAAGAAGAGATAGGCATCAAACCTGGAGAGGTCACGAAGGATTTGAAGTTCAGCGTAGATTGCGTCGGTTGTCTTGGAGCGTGCGCACTCGCACCGGCGATGGTCATAAACGGGGAAGTTTACGGCAACTTGACGGCACAGAAGGTGAAAGAGATCCTACGAAGCTTGAGGGGTGATAACGATGCTCAAAAGTCTAACTGACGCTTATCGATTCATAGAAAAGCAGAGAGAGATCAGGACAAGAAAGTTGCAGAGCGTTTCTGTTTATGTATGTGTGGGAACCGGTTGCAGTGCGAAAGGTGCGCTCAAGGTGTACAACAAGTTCAAGGAATTGATCGAGCGCGAGAATCTGAACGTGAGCGTTTTCAAGATGGATGACGTGCACGATGGCATCTTGAGAAAAACTGGTTGTTGCGGTCGATGCTCGTCGGGTCCACTGGTGAGCGTTCAGCCTTACGGTTATTTCTATGCGCACGTCGGTGTGGATGACGTCGAAAAGATCGTTGAGAGAACTCTGAAAAAGGGAGAAATCGTCGAAGAGTTGCTAATGATAGACTTCGAAACCAACCAACGTGTGAAATCGCTGGAGGACACCCAGCTCTACAAGAGACAGAATTTCTACATCATGGAGGACATCGGCAAGAGCGAATGTGACAACATTGAAGATTACATGGGCAGAGGCGGTTATCTGTCACTGTTGAAAGTTCTCTCATCGATGAAACCAGAAGAAGTGATCGAGACCATCAAAGCTTCCGGCCTGAGAGGTAGGGGTGGTGGAGGCTTTCCGACGGGTCTCAAGTGGGAGGCGGCGAGAAAGAGCAAGTCCGACATCAAGTTCGTCGTCTGTAACGGTGACGAGGGAGATCCCGGAGCCTTCATGAACAGAACCTTGCTCGAGAGAGACCCGCACTTGGTCTTGGAAGGTATGATCATCGCCGCTTACGCTGTTGGTGCTCAAAAAGGTTACGCCTACGTGCGTGCCGAGTACCCCATAGCGATACAGATGTTTCAAAGGGCGATAGACGATGCCAAAAGGATGGGTTTGCTCGGTGAGAACATACTCAACACGGGATTCTCCTTCGATTTGGAGATCAAGGAAGGTGCGGGTGCGTTCGTCTGCGGTGAAGAGACTGCATTGCTCGCTTCCATCGAAGGAAAGAGAGGCATGCCCAGACCGAGGCCACCCTTCCCCGCAGAGTCAGGTCTGTGGGGATATCCGACTTTGATCAACAACGTGGAAACTTACGCGAACGTTCCCAGGATCATCAGAGATGGGGTGGAGAAATACAGAAAACTTGGCACGGTGAATTCCCCCGGAACCAAGATGTTCTCCGTCACGGGACCAGTGAAGATGACGGGAATCGTTGAGGTGCAGTTCGGAACGACCTTGAGGCAGATCATATACGACATCTGCGGTGGGCTTGCAAACAACGAAAAGATCAAGGCAGTTCAAATAGGAGGTCCATCGGGTGCGTGCTTGCCGCCACAATATCTCGACATGCCACTGGATTACGACACGTTGAGGTCCATAGATGCCATGGTCGGTTCTGGAGGCATCGTGGTGATCAGCGAGAAGACGTGCATGGTGGAGGTCGCCAGGTTCTTCCTCGACTTCACCAAGCGAGAATCCTGCGGAAAGTGCGTGCCATGCCGCGAAGGCACTGCGCAGGCTTACAGGATCTTGGAAAAGTTCGTCAACGCTAAGGCTAACGAGGAAGATCTGAAGAATTTGGAATTTCTGGCGAAGCTCATCAAAACTGCTTCCCTGTGTGGCTTGGGAAAGACTGCACCGAATCCGATACTCAGCACCGTGAGATGGTTCCGACCCGAGTACGAAGCGCACCTGCGTGGAGTTTGTCCGAGTGGTTCATGCACCGCCTTCAAGAAGTACGTGATCGACGAAAAACTCTGCAAAGGTTGTGGACTGTGCGTTCGGTCTTGTCCAAACGGTGCCATCAGCGGAGAGAGGGGAAAACCGTACCTGATAGATCCAGAAAAGTGCGTCAAGTGTGGTTTGTGTGTTGAAAAGTGTAAGTTCAAAGCCATAGTGGTCGCTTGATGGGAGGTGAACGGCATGACGATCCACGTGGACGGTAGACAAGTTCAGATAGATCCGAACGCGAAAAACTTGCTCGAAGCTCTGAAAGAGGTCGGCATTGAGATACCCAATCTGTGCTACCTGTCAGAGACATCGGTCTACGGTGCCTGCAGGATGTGCCTCGTCGAGGTGGATGGACAGCTCGTAACTTCGTGCACGACAAAACCAAAGGAAGGCATGCGCATAAAAACGAACACACCGCAGATCCAACAGTTGAGGAAGGGCATCCTCGAGCTCATACTCGCCAGCCACAACAGAGATTGCACCATCTGTGAGAGAAACGGTAGCTGCAAGCTTCAAGAGTATGCGGAAGAGTTTGGAATCAGAAAGGTGCGTTTCGATCAACTTCCCAAACCCACGTTTTTTGATGCATCAAGCCCTATCGTGAGGGACACGAGCAAGTGCATCCTCTGTGGAGACTGCGTGAGGATGTGCGAAGAGGTTCAATCTGTCGGCGCCATAGACTTTGCGGGTCGTGGCATTGAAACGCGTGTCTCACCTGCCTTCGAAGCCAACCTTTCAGAGACCGAGTGCGTTTATTGTGGTCAATGTGTGTCCGTGTGTCCTACGGGTGCGCTGTACGTGAGGAACGATCTGGAAAAACTGTACGAGGCACTCTCGAGTGACAAAGTCGTCATAGGCATGATCGCACCCGCCGTGAGGGTTGCCCTCGCGGAAGAGTTCGGCATTGAGAGAGATCCGTTCATTGCAGAGAGATTGGTGAGCTTCTTGAAATTGTCGGGCTTTTCCAAGGTCTTCGACGTCGCGTTTGGTGCCGATCTTGTGGCTTTCGAAGAGGCACACGAACTCTTGGAGCGCCTCTCCAACAACGAGAGACTGCCTCTGTTCACCTCCTGCTGTCCAGCCTGGGTCAAGTACGTGGAGCAGTTCTATCCGGCGCTCACCAACAACTTGTCCAGCGTGAAGTCTCCGCAGCAGGCTCTGGGCAGTGTTGTGAAGAAGGTCTACGCGAAGAAATTGAACCTCGATCCTGAGCGGATCTGTCTGGTTTCGTTTATGCCTTGCACTGCGAAGAAATTCGAGGCCGAGCGAGAGGAACACGCCGGCATAGTCGATCTGGTGCTCACCACCAAGGAACTGTCGCAGTTCATAAAGGTTAGCAGGGTCGATCTGAAGAAACTCGAACCGCAACCTTTCGATCGACCGTACGGTGTTTCCTCACAGGGTGGACTCGACTTCGGTAAGAGCGGCGGAGTGCTCTCGAGCGTCATCACGGTCTTGAACGATCAGGTTGGGATCGAAGAGCAGAGATCAATCGAACTCGAAAAGGGTATCAGACAGATCGAAGCGAAGACAAAGGACGGTAGAACCATCAAGGGTTTGATGGTTTTCGGACTCGCAAACGCAAGGAAAGTGGTCAACGATATTCTTGAAGCGAAGCTGAGCGTCGAAGTCGTTGAGGTCATGGCCTGTAACTTCGGCTGCGTAGGTGGAGGAGGTCAGCCTTATCCGAACGACACGCAGGTCAGACAGAGCAGATCCAAACAGTTGAAAGAGCTCGTTTCTGTCAAGAGCCTCATCTCACCCACGGAGAATTACCACATGAGGAAACTCTACGAGGAAGTTCATGATCTTCATGAACTGATCCACACCACATACAGACCGAGGAAGCGTATCGTGCAGGAGGACGTGGAAGTTCTGCCAGCGCCGAACGGCGAGAAGTTGAAGGTGAAGGTGTGCCTTGGGACCTCTTGTTATCTGAAAGGTTCCTACAGATTGCTCTCGCAACTCATCGAACTTGCGAAAAGAAGGGATTATTCATCCGTTGAGATAGTAGGTACTTTCTGTTTGGAGAACTGCGATCACTCACCGAACGTGCTCGTGGATGATAAACTGGTAGGTGAAGCGAACCTTGAAAAGGTGGAAGCCGAAATTGAAAGGCAACTCCAAAAACGAAGGGTTCATGATGCTTCCCAAACCAACGTTTGAGAGGCTCAAACTCTATCACAGACTCCTCCTCGACGTTGAGGGGGAGTACGTTTCGTCCGAAACCATTGCCAAGTTGCTCGGAATACAGCCCGAGCAGGTCAGAAAGGATTTGAGCTATCTCAAGACGATGGGAAAACCCAAGATCGGATACAAGGTTGAAGAGCTGAAGAAAGAGTTGGATGAACTCTTCGGTATCAAAAGAAAGACAGCCGTCGTCATCGTTGGGGCGGGCCGGCTTGGCTCCGCCCTTGCCAACTACCAAGGTTTTGCAAAGTATGGAATAGAGATCGTCGCGATCTTTGATAAAGATCCAGAGAAGATCGGTCAGTTCGTCTCGGATCTAATGGTGCTTCCTCTGAAAGACCTGAACAGAGTGGTGAGGAGGTTCAACGTCGAGATCGGTGTGATATGCGTGCCGAAGGAATCGGCACAGGAAGTTGCGAACCTCCTGGTTGCCTGTGGCATCAAAGGTATTTGGAATTTCGCCCCGATCGAGCTCGAAGTGCCTGAGGACGTGCTCGTGGTGAACGAAGATATCACACAGAGTTTGCTCACCCTGAAGCATCTGTTGAATCGGAGGCGCAACAAAAACTGAGCCACGTGTTAAAAACTTATCGGGTGAGCTCGTGTGGAATTGAACGTTCTCGGCACCAGCAAGGTGGCGCTCGCCATCTGTAAACGACTCGTCGAGAGATCCCACACGGTTCGTTTTGTCGTTTCGCGTTCGAAGGAAAACGCACAGCGGTTCGTGGAAGATCTCGGTGAAGGTGTAGCGACGACTTATGAAGAACTAAAAATGCTTTCGGGCGTCGTCTTCGTTGCGGTGCCCGACTCTGCCATAGCACAGGTCTACGAGTGGACGAAGGATAAGATTCTGCCAGGCAGCTGTCTGATACACTTCAGCGGTTTTCATTCATCGAAGATCTTCGCAGATTGGGAAAAACTCGGTTTTCACAGGGCATCGATGCATCCGAACCTTTCCTTCGCCGACCCCACCGTTGCTTTGCTGAACCTTTCGAATTGCATCTTCGGCGTCGAAGGGGACCCAGAGGGATTGAAAACGGCGATAAAATTGGTTGAGGATATATCCAACAAGTACGTGGTTCTATCGGAGGATGGAAAGATCAGTTATCATCTTGCGGCCGTGTTGTGTTCGAACTTCGTTGTGGGTCTTGCCGCGCTCGCGGAGAAGATATATGGAGAGAGTGGCGTCGAAGATTCTCGCGAGTTGATGAGCAATCTCATCGGCAGTGTTGCACAGAACATAAAGGCGAAGGGTGTGGCAGGCTCGCTCACCGGACCCGTGGCGAGGGGTGATTGGGAAGTGGTGAATAAAGAAGGCGAGCTGTTCAAAAGCATCTTTCCACAGTTCACGACCTTCTATGACCAGATGGTGGAACTGCTGAGAAGGCTCAAGGAGGGAAGGTTATGAGCATGAACGTTCAGAAGTTCATTTCAATGAAGGGAAAGCAATCCATAGTTCTCATCACGGCATACGATGCTCCTTTCGCACGCATCGTGCACGAAGCGGGTGTGGATGCGATATTGGTCGGAGAT
>JAPYWY010000065.1 GCA_028276125.1 Pseudothermotoga sp. | reverse complement strand
CGATCTGCAGGAGTACATCTTCCATCCATCAGCTCTGCTTAGCCGTCACGAACACTTTGAAGGATATACCCGTGCGCGTCTCGTTTTCGATCTTGGCCTCCATGAAGCCTGGCACCATGTAAATGTCCTTGCCGTTCTCGTTGAGGAATCTCCGAGCCACGGCGATCGCTTTGACGGCTTGGTTCACGGCCCCCGCACCTATCGCTTGGATCTCGACTCTGTCGGTCTTGGACAAAGCGCCTGCTATCGCTCCGGCAACCTTGTTGGGGTTCGAACTCGAACTGACTTTCAAAATCTCCATTCGACCAATCCTCCTTGATCTGTAAAGAATCTCGTGCACAGCATCCAAAGGGCACTGTGCTACGAGTGATTTTACCACATATTTATGCTATTTCAACCGCACGCAAATATTTGGCTGCCTCTTCCGGTGGCATAGGATTTATGTAAAATCCTGACCCCCACTCGAATCCCGCCACGTTCGTTAAGCGAGGAACGATTTCCAAATGCCAGTGATAGTATTCCTTTCCCTCGTTGTTTGTCGGCGCCGTGTGCAACATGAAGTTGTACGGTGGGTTATCCAAGGCAACAAAGATACGATACAGCGTGTTCTTCAAGATCTTCGCAAAATTCTTCACTTCTTTCTCGTTTATGTCACCGAAACTGTGCGCATGACGTTTCGGTAGTATCCACGTCTCGCAGGGGAACCTCGCCGCGAAGGGTTCTAACGAAACGAAGTCTTCGTTCTCTTCGACGATTCGCTCTTTCCTTTCCAACTCTTGGCTCACGATGTCACAGAAGACGCATCTTTCCTTGTAAGAATAGTATTCCTTGGAACCCGACAGCTCCTCCTGTACTCTCTTCGGAACTATCGGTAACGCTATGAGCTGGCTGTGTGGATGCTGCAGGGACGCTCCGGCATCCCGACCATGGTTCTTGAAGATCAGGATGTACTCGATCCTCTTGTCCGCCGAGATGCTGTCGTAACGGTGCTTGTAAGCCCACACCACCTCTTCCAACTGTTTGTAATCCATCAGCGCGAGGTGCGTGTTGTGATCAGGAGTTTCAACGATCACCTCGTGATAGCCAAAGCCGTCCATCGCATCGAACATGCCCACACCGTATCGCCTCGGCGAAAGGCTGGGATTGACCGCCCCAAACTTGTTGGGCACGACTCTTATCCACCAACCGGGTGTGTTGGGTGCGGTGTCTGGTGGCCTGAACGCAAGGACTTCCGGTGGTGTCGTGTGCTCGTTGCCGTAGTCGAAAGGACAGAACGTTGGTTTCTCTTCAACCTTCGGACGAGCGAAATCGTGTGGCCTTTTGGCCCGCTCTGTAGCAATGATGACCCACCTTTTCAACACGGGATCTTTCCTGAACTCAGGCATCCCTTTTCCTCCTCATACCCTTCTTTTTTTCAGAGCTTCTTGATAGACTCTCACGTACTGCTTCGCCGATCGTTCCCAAGACACATCCGTCTGTATCGCGTTCTGAACGATTCTCTTCCAATGCTGTTTCTCGTTCTTGTAGAAATGAACCGCCTTCGCAACGGCCATGAACAAATGTGCTGGATCGTACTCCCTGAACCCGAAGCCGTTGCCCAAACCAGTCTCCGGATCGTATTCCTTCACGGTGTCAGCCAAACCACCCGTGTAACGGACTATCGGTATGGTTCCGTACCTGAGACTGTACATCTGACCCAATCCGCACGGTTCGTAGCGAGAAGGCATCAAGAACATGTCACAGCCGGCGTAGATCTTCTGCGCAAGTTCTACGTCGAACTTTATGTTGCTGGAAACTTTGCTCGGGTACTTTCTCTGGAGCTGTTGGAACATCTCTTCGTACTTCTTCTCCCCCGTACCGAGCACGACGAACTGCAGATCGAAGAGGAACAAATAATCGGCGATCTTTTCTATGAGGTCCAACCCTTTCTGATCGACCAATCTGTTTATCATGCCGATCAACGGAACATCCTCTCTCGTTGGGAGGTTCAGTTCTTTCTGCAACATCTTCTTGTTTTCATACTTCTTCTCTATGTTGTTGATGTCGTAGTTGACGTATATTCTCCTGTCCGTTGCGGGATTGAACTCCTCGTAGTCTATCCCGTTCAGTATCCCGTAGAGGTCTTCCGACCTGAGCCTCAACACTCCATCGAGCTTCTCACCGTACTCTTCCGTCTGTATCTCTTGAGCGTAAGTGGGGCTCACCGTCGTGACGATGTCGCTGAAGAGTATGCCACCTTTGAGGAAGTTGATCTTTCCGTAGAACTCGAGCCCATCTATGTTGAACAGATAACCCGGCAGGCCGGCGAACTTCATGTAGTTCGGACTGAAGATACCTTGATAGCCAAGGTTGTGGATCGTGAAAACGATCGCCGTGCGACTGAAGAACGGATCGACCCTGTAGAGCGTCTTGAGATAGACGGGCACCAACCCGGTCTGCCAGTCGTGCGCGTGCACGACGTCGAACTGCTCGGACAGATGCCTCATGGCTTGAATCGACGCAGCCGAGAAGAATATCGCTTGTTCGGCAAGATCGGGACCCTCGTAGACGTTCTCCGCGGAAAAATAATAGTCGTTGGCGATGAAGTAAACCGTCACGCTGGAGCTTGGAAGCTGTGATCTGTAAAGATCGAAGGTTTCCTTGGTCTGAACGTTCTCAACAGGGATGGATTTAGCAATTTCACTCAGTTGATAACCGAACTTTTGACTGTTCTTGAGCACGACCTTGTGTAAGGGCATGAATATCGTCACCTTCGCCCCGCTCTTTTCTATGGCCTTCGGTAAAGCTCCGAGGACGTCTGCAAGGCCTCCCACCTTTGCAAAGGGATAAACCTCGTAAGCGATCATCGCAACCTTCACGGCTTTCACCTCGCTGCCGAAATTATAGCATGATCCCGTTTGATCCTGAGAAAGCTGCTGATAACGTCCTCAAAACCGATTTGGATGAAGAACTTCTCATGCCTCAATCCAACCTTCACGTAAGGTCTCAACGGAATTTGATAAGAAACATGCGCGTTGAAATCGACCCTCGCCCAGTACTCCTCGTTATGACCCTGAACCATGCCGAAGCTCACCGCGAAACTGTCCAGGCCCAGAAAACCGTCGAAACTTCCCAGATTCGTCTTGATCGCGGGTAGAACCGCGCTCGTGGAAAAGTCCAGTCCCGAGGGTCCGAACCCTCCACGCACCTCAAACAACAACTGCTTGAAAGCGAACGCTTTCGAGAGTTCGAAGTGCATGTTTGGCAACAGTCCGATCGTGAAGGAAAAGTCCGCGAACCTGTGAAGATGCACCACTCCACCAACGGTCCCATAGGCATAGCCGAGTGCAAATCTCGGTGTCAATCCATCGCGTTGGACTGCAAGACCGACGGTTGAAAAGAGCACATCGTTTCTCAACGCATTATAGTTCGAATCAGAAACGGTCACATCGAAAGCGAGATACTCGTTCACTGCCTCGAAAGACATCGCCAGACCGCTTGAGGAAGTGAACGTCATGTTTGCCCAATGAGACTTCATCGTTTTGAGAAGGGCAACTGTTGCGATGTTGTCGTTCAAGTCATCCCAGAAACCGATGTAAGCACCGACACCCAAGTCGTTCTCAGCAGGATCGACGTAAGGAAATGGCAGAAGGAATCTGAGCTTCATCGAATCGTAGATTCTTTTTGGAATCAGCGTCATTTCCTCTGGCTTCGAACTGACTGTGATGAACGTTTCGGTCGCTGTGGAACTTCGAAGAGCCGTTCTTGCGGGTTCTGAAAAAAGCGCGTGTCCATTCGGTAGTGGTTTGATCGAAAAGATCTTGCCCTCCCACTCCACCGCAGCTACGCAATTCTTCACCCCAATTTCGTAGATTCGGTTCGTGGAGAGATCCAGCTTGTGAGCGCGGAGTTCACCGTTCGTTTCGGCAACAAAATAGAGCACATCGCCCACAAAAATCGGCGAGAGCTTCGCCGTGCCATCGTTAGTTAGCCTCGTCAGAGAACCGTTTTGAAGCATATAAAGATCGATACTCTTTGCTTTTTTGCCCGTGAAGACGACGCAGTCTTTGGACGCCGCGATCTGCAGCGGAACGATTTCCTGAGGAATTTGAAGCTCCTGTGTCGAAGAGGTTCTCACGTTGAAGAGTACGATCTTTCTAACGTCGTTCTGTTGAACGATCAGTACAAGGTTTTCATCGTCGAACCAAGCCACGTCGATGACATGTTCAATGTTCGTTTCTCTCACTGAACCCTTCCACAGATACAACTTGTTGACGTACCTGCCATCCTTCACGGTTCTCCTGACGATCGCCAACTCCCGCTTCGAGTTGACCGCGAAACTCACGATGTCAGCCACTTCAACGAGCTTATGGTTCTTTCCTTCGAAAATGTCATAGAAGTAGATCGCACCGGGTGCGTCGTACCCTCTGAAGGCGTAGTACACCCTCCACATCTCCAGATTGAGCTTGCTCGGGATCAGGGAAAGATCTGTCAACCTTTCTCCCTCGATTTCGATCTCGGTGCTCAGCCAGTTTTGGATTTCGTCAAAAGAAGCAAACCTTCTCAAATGTCTGTAAAAGGTCGCGAGAGGATCGCGCGAAAAACTCTCTATCAGTTCGTTCACAGCGCCTTCCCTTTTTTCCTCGAGAGACTTCAACAGCGTGTATCCCAACGTGTAACTCGCCCCGCCGGGTGTGAAGCGAACCGTGTTTACGGAAGATGCAAACTTCAAGCCTATTTCGCTCGCAAGAGCATTCTTCCTGTACAGCTCGAACAACGCATCGTTCGCTCTACCCTCACCTTCCCTCGATTCATATTTGATCGCCACACCCTCGTGTAAATACAGCGGTGTCAAGATAGATTGAACCGCCGCGGCGACGGCGTGACCGAAAACACTCAATGGATCGATGTAAGGAGAAAACTGGTTGGCTAAGAAGATGTGTGCGAGTTCGTGAACGAAGCAAAAGACGACCCAATCTTCATATCTTGCGGTGAACTGGTAAGGGTCCATGTCGCTGACGTAGATCACGATCACGTTGTTCAACGGGTTGGCATAGCCGTTGGAAAGGTCGGACTTGAGCAGATAGACCTTTGGTCTCGTACGCGGGGCGCTTTTGAACTCCAACGTGAAGCGCACAAAGATTTCGTCCGCCTTTCGATAGAGCCTGTACGCCACTCGTTCTAAGCCATCGTCGTACAGTATGTCCAAATGTTTCGTCGATACCATGTTGAAACTGCCTGCAGCCCACAGCATTGAACAAAGCAACAGAAAGAACAAGACGAGTTTCCTCATGTTTCTCTCTCCAGTCTCTTGGTTATGTAGTTCACGACGACCTCGATGGCCCTGTCGTTGTGACCACCTTTCGGCACGACGATGTCCGCGTAGCGCTTCGTCGGTTCAACGTACGCATCGTGCATGGGCTTGACCGTGCTCAAGTACTGGTTCACAACGCTCTCGACACTTCTTCCCCTCTCGTTCATATCACGCATCAACCTACGTATGAACCTGATGTCGCTTTCCGCATCCACATACAAAGAAAGCTCGTACAACCTTCTGAGTTCTTCGTAATACAACGCGAAGATACCTTCGACCAAGACCACTTTTTTCGGCGCGAAATTCACGGTCTCAGGCTTCCTCGTGTAGGTGACGAAGTCGTAAGTGGGGATCTGAACGGTCTCGCCGCGGAGCAACCTCTGAAGGTGCTCGACGAGCAGTCGATACTCTATCACGTCAGGATGATCGTAATTCAACAGCCTTCGCTCTTCGATCCGTAGATGGCTCATGTCCCTGTAGTAGTTGTCCATGGGTAAGATCGCACACTTTTCCTCACCCAGAGACTGCGCAATCCTTCTCGCGACGGTTGTCTTCCCTGAGCCAGTTCCACCACCTATTCCGATGAGGACCAAGGCCCAACCTCCCTGCGTTCACGATGTTTCTCACAAGAGAATGTAACACAAAAATTCAACGGAGAAACAAGACAGATCCATCACTCGATCTTATAATGTGTTTGTATCAACAAATGCAGGATGGTGGTAGTCTTGAAGGTCTTTCTCGTTCGCCACGGTAGAACCGACTGGAACGATTTGGGTCTGTGGCAGGGCAACTGCGATGTTCCACTGAACCAAGCAGGTTTTGAAGAGGCTCGAAGGACTGCCCAAAGACTTTCAAAGCAGAACGTACAGATCCTTTATTCGAGCCCACTCTCGAGGGCGTACCAAACCGCAAGTGTGATCGGTGAAATACTCAAAGTTCCCGTTGTGGTGGACGAAAGATTGAGGGAGTGCGAGATATCGCTGTGGAACGGCTTGACGATGCAAGAAACGCTGCAGAGATTCCAAAGAGAGTATCAGCTTTGGTCGACAGACCCGCTCGCTCAAATAGATGGTGTGGAATCTTTGCAAAGCGTTCAAAACCGTGTGGTTCAATTCCTCGACGACTTACTGCAAAGACCCTTCGAATCAGTTGCTGTCGTGTCACATGCCTTGTCTTTGCGTGCACTGATCTGCTGGGTTTTGAGACTACCCTTGACTGAGTTCAGAAATTTCAGGCTCGACAACGCTTCGATGAGCTTGATCGAGTTTGAGGACAGGGTGAGACTGGTTTACCTGAACGACACGTGCCATTTGGATCAGAAGCTTTTGTGAGTATGTCCTGATCTTCGATTCCACCTTGTAGGTCTTTGGTATCATTACTACCAAAGGAGGTGTGAGCATGAGGATATTCATCGATAACCGCGAGTATGAAGCCCGGCCAGGGCAAACTATCTACGACGTGGCCGTGGAAAATGGGATAGATATCCCAGTTCTCTGCCACAATCCAGCTCTGGAACCCATAGGTGCTTGCAGGGTATGTGTGGTCGAAGTGGAAGGTTTTAGAAACCTCCAAACTGCTTGTACAACGAAAGTTTCGGACGGTATGAAGGTCTACACAACAACCAACAGGGTTCTCAACGCGAGAAAGACCATCATTCACTTGCTCCTGTTGTCCCATCCGAACGATTGCATGACCTGTGACGCGAATGGCAACTGTGTCCTTCAAAGTCTTGCCTACACGTACGATGTGAAGGTACCAGCAGAACAAGTACAACTCAGGGGTTTACCGATAGATGATGCAGATCCTTTCATTGTGAGAGATCTTAACAAATGTGTGCAGTGTCAGCTGTGCGTCAGGGTCTGTGATGAAATAGAGAACATGTCCATCTATTCAATGGTTGAGAGAGGTTATCAAACCCTGCCGCAACCAGCTTTTGGAATGCCGTTGATCGAAAGCGGATGCGTTTTCTGCGGGCAGTGCGCAACAGTTTGTCCTGTTGGAGCGATCGTCGAAAAACCGGCACTCGGGAAGGCGCGCTGGTGGAATGTGTCAAAGGCAACCACCACTTGTCCTTACTGTGGGGTAGGTTGTCAAATAGATGTTTACGTTGACAAGAAGAAATCTGAGGTAGTGAGGGTTCACGGCTCACCCATCAACCCAGACGTTAACGACGGTGTGGCGACCTGTGTGAAAGGCAAGTTCGGACTGGATTTCGTGAACGATCCAGCAAGATTGAAAAGGCCGCTGATAAAGAGAGATGGAGTGTTCGTTGAGTCTTCATGGGAAGAAGCGCTCGATTTCGTTGCTGAAAACTTGAAAAGAATCATCAACAAGTATGGGCCAGAGGCAGTGGGAGTACTCTCGTCAGCAAAGTGCACCAACGAGGAAAACTACCTGATGCAGAAATTTGCTCGCGCCGTTTTGAAAACGCCCAACGTTGATCACTGTGCAAGACTTTGCCATGCCTCGACTGTCGCGGGTTTGGCGAGGGCGTTCGGCAGCGGCGCCATGACAAACAATTTGAAGGATATACTCAACGCTGACGTCATCTTGGTGACTGGTTCGAACACGACGGAGGCCCATCCCGTTTATGGCTCTCGCATCAAGAAAGCCGTCAGAAGAGGAGCGAAACTGATAGTTGCAGACCCGAGAAAGATCGAGCTTGTGAAATACGCAACGATCTGGCTCAGGCATCGACCCGGCACGGATGTGGCCCTGTTCAATGGCTTGTTGCACGTCATAATCAAGGAGAATCTGATCGATGAGGAGTTCGTTTCAAAGAGGACTAGCGGTTTCCAAGAGGTCAAGAAAGCCGTTGAGAAATACACCCCGGAATACGTTGAGAAGGTAACAGGCGTTCCCAAAGAGAAAATCATAGAGGCCGCTCGACTCTATGGTTCGGCCGAAAAGGCAGCCATCGTTTACTCGATGGGTATAACACAACACGAGCACGG
>JAPYWY010000064.1 GCA_028276125.1 Pseudothermotoga sp. | reverse complement strand
ACGTGGCAGGCATGAGCGTCGATCGAGCGAAGCAGGTGCTCCAGAGTGCTGGGCTCAGGGTAGGACAAGTCCACGGTGAAGGCGTGGTCCGGTTCACTTTGCCCCAGGAGAAGAGCAAGGTCCGAAAAGGCAGAACGGTGAACTTGTTCTGCGAGGAAGCTCGCAAACTCATCGTACCGAACTTGGTTGGGGCACCGAGAGAAACGGCCGAGACCATTTTGCAGAGCATGGGTTTCAAAGTTAGAATAGTTCAGATGCCGTTCAAGGGTGCCGATGGTAGGGTGATGGGCATTCATCCACCCGCAGGCAGTGAGCTGAAGAAAGGTGATGAAGTTTCGATCCTCATAGACGTAGGCGAACCGGGGAGGGATTGACATCAGAAACAGAGGAGTAGTGGTCAAATTCATGTCGAACGCCCTGATCGTTGAAGACATCAACACCAAAGAGAGGATCAGATGCGTTCTCAGAGGTAGGTTCAGACTATCCGATCTCAAACCGGTCGTTGGAGACATCGTTGAGTATGTACGCGTCCACGATACTGGCGTGGTTGAATCCATAATAAAACGCAAGAACGAACTACCAAAGCCCAAGATCGCGAACGTCGATCAAGTCGTGTGTGTTTACACGCTCCGCAGGCCCGAGGTCCCCCTCCTGATCCTTGACAAGCTCCTCGTGCTCGTTGAAGAAGCCAATCTGAACGCGTTGATCGTGCTGAACAAGATCGATCTGCTCACGGAAGAAGACGAGCAAAGAAAGAAACTTTTCCTCGAAACCTATTCGAAGCTGTATCCCGTGGTGATGACGAGCGCCAAGACGAAGCAGGGTATAGACGAGCTCGTGGAACACTTCAAAGACAAGACCTCCGTTTTCGCAGGTCCTTCAGGCGTTGGAAAGAGTAGCTTGCTCAACGCGATCTGCCCGGGTGCGAACCTCAGGATTCAGGAAGTTTCTGAAAAACTCGAACGCGGAAGACACACAACCACGGCCGCCGAGTTGCTACACCTTCCCTTCGGAGGGCTTGTTGCAGACACTCCGGGTTTTTCTTTGATAGAGGTCAACCACATACGGCCAGACAAGCTGAAGTACTATTTCAAAGAGATCAGAGAGCATGGAAACTGCCTCTTCAAGGACTGCAACCACATCGACGAACCGGGATGTAAGATAAAGGAGCTCGTCGAAGAAGGTGTTATAGCGAAGAGTCGTTACGAGAACTACCTCGAGATCTTCAAGGAAGTGATGGAAAGATGAGGTTGATCTCGGCTTCCATCCTCGCGTGCGATCTTTCAAGACTCGCTGAAGAGATCAAAAGGGTACAGCCCTACATAGACATGGTGCACTTCGACGTGATGGACGGTGTGTTCGTCCCCAACATCACGTTCGGTTTGCCTCTGCTCGAGGCGGTGAAGTCCTGCACGAACCTACCCATCGATGCGCACTTGATGATCATAGACGCAGACAAGTACGTTGAAAGATTCGCCCAGGCTGGTGCATCTTGGATAGGCGTTCATTACGAAGCGTGCACGCACCTCCACAGGACGATCCAAAAGATAAAGGAAAGCGGCGCAAAAGCTTACGCCGTTCTGAATCCCCACACCCCCGTTGAGGTGCTCACCGACATCCTGGTGGAACTCGACGCCGTACTCTTGATGACCGTCAATCCAGGCTTTTCTGGCCAAAGGTTCATAGAATGGACAGTCGAGAAGATCAGACGTCTCAGGCGCATGATAAAGGAAAGATCGCTCGATGTAAAGATCATGGTCGACGGGGGCGTGAACGAAGAAACAATGCAAAAGGTCGTCTGCGCCGGGGCGGAAATACTCGTTATGGGCTATGGCATATTCAGAAACCCCGATCCGGCCTCGGTGAGGAGGATGCTGGAGGAGATCGAATGCTCCTGTTAGCAACGAGGAACAGGCACAAGGTTGAAGAGATCAGAAGGTTCGTACCCGAAGGTCTGAAGATAGTCAGCCTTCAAGACATGAACATCCATCAGGAAGCGAAGGAAGACGGCGAAACTTTCATTGAGAACGCCACAAAAAAGGCTATGTTTTACGCACAGATTGCGGGCCTTCCAGCGATCGCCGACGATTCCGGCCTCGTCATAGATGCATTGAACGGTTTTCCGGGCGTCCGATCGGCGAGGTTCATGCCCAACGCGAGCTACAGGGAAAAGATGCAGTTCATTTTGAAGATGCTCGAGGGTGAGTCGCACAGAACCGCACGCTTCGTTTGTGCGGCAGCTTACTACGATCCAAAGGAAAGACTCCTCGTCTGCGCAGAAGGTATCGTGGAAGGACACATAAGTGAAGAGATACGCGGCAGTTTCGGCTTCGGGTACGATCCCATCTTCGTACCCGAAGGCTTCCATGAGACGTTCGGTGAGCTCAGCGAAGTGAAGCACACCATCAGCCATAGATACAAGGCATTTTCAAAACTTTTTTCATTCCTGAATGCTATAATCTTAGCCAAGTAATTGGAGGTGGTGCTGTGCCGAAATACGAACCGAGCGAGATAGAACCCAAGTGGCAGAAATACTGGGAAGAGAAAGGGCTCTTCAAGACTCCCCAGCGTAGCGAAAAGCCGAAGTACTACATGCTCGTCATGTTCCCATATCCTTCGGGAACGTTGCATGTTGGACACGTGAAGAACTACGTGATAGGAGATGCGGTCGCTCGCTACAAACGCATGCGTGGATACAACGTGCTGCATCCGTTCGGCTACGACGCCTTCGGACTACCCGCAGAGAACGCCGCGATAGAGAGGAAGATTCACCCCAAAGATTGGACGTTGAACAACATCAACACGATAAGACGACAGATAAAGCGGCTTGGGATCAGCTACGACTGGGATAGGGAAGTGATCACTTGCCTTGAGCCGTACTACAAATGGACCGAGTGGATTTTTCTCAAGCTCTACGAAGCAAAACTTGCCTACAAGAAGAAAGCCGCAGTGAACTGGTGCCCCAGGTGCATGACGTCCCTCGCGAACGAACAGGTGAAGGATGGAAGGTGCGAACGCTGCGGCACTCCCATAACGATCAGGCATTTGGAACAATGGTTCTTCAAAATAACCGATTATGCGGAAAGACTCCTGAAGGACCTCGACAAGCTCACTGGTTGGCCAGAACACGTCAAAACGATGCAGAAGAACTGGATCGGTGAGAGCAAAGGGGCGAAGGTGAAATTCAAAGTCGATGGTCTCGACCTCGATATCGAGATATTCACGACCAGACCCGACACACTCTGGGGCGTCACTTTCATGGCGTTGGCACCCGAATCACCGTTGGTGGAGCAGATCGTTCTACCCGAACTCAAACACGCTCTCGAGCACTTCCTCGTGCGCGTGAGCACACAGGACAGACACAGAAGAGGTGCACTCGAAGCCGAGAAAGAAGGCTTTTTCACTGGAAGGTACGCGATCAACCCCGTGAACGGTGAGAAAGTCCCCATTTACGTGGCGAACTACATACTCATGGAGTATGGTACGGGTGCCATCATGGGTGTGCCAGCGCACGATCAGAGAGACTACGAGTTCGCGAAGAAATACGGCATACCCATAAGACAGGTCATAAAGCCATCGGAACCTTTCGACGAAGATAAAGCGTACGACGGCCCTGGATTCATGATCAACAGTGGCCCACTGAGCGGAACGAAGATTCCAGAGGAGATGGAGAAAGTCGTCGACTGGCTCGAAGAGAAAGGCTTGGGTGAACGCTCTGTGCAGTACAAACTGAGAGATTGGCTCATATCGCGCCAGAGGTATTGGGGTGCGCCGATACCCATCGTGTACTGCGAGAAGTGCGGTGCTGTGCCCGTTCCTGAAAAGGATCTTCCCGTGACACTGCCCTACGACGTCGAATTCCTTCCGACAGGTCAATCTCCGCTCGCGTTGAAGGAAGAGTTCAAGAAGACAACCTGTCCGAAGTGTGGAGGTCCAGCAACACGAGAAGTAGACACGATGGACACCTTCGTCGATTCTTCCTGGTACTTCCTCCGTTACGTCAATCCCGACCTCGAGGATGCACCGTTCAAGAAGGAAGACGTCGATTACTGGCTACCAGTTGATCAGTACGTTGGTGGGGTGGAGCACGCCATATTGCACTTGCTCTATTCGAGGTTCATAACGAAGGTCCTGCACGACCTCGGATACCTCAGCTTCGATGAACCTTTCACGAACCTCTTCACCCAAGGCATGATCTACAAAGACGGCGCGAAGATGAGCAAGAGCAAAGGAAACGTCGTCTCACCCGACGACATGATAGAGAAGTACGGTGCCGACACGCTCAGGCTCTACATACTCTTCATGGGACCACCAGAGAAAGATGCGGAATGGAGCGACGCGGGCATCGAAGGTGTGCACAGGTTCATCAGAAGGGCGTGGAGTTTGATAGACAAGATCGCATCGTTGAACGATCAAGGTTCTTCCGAGATGGGCCCCAGGGAAAGAGAACTGAAAAGGAAACTACACTCTGCACTCTTGAAGATCACCCAAGACATGGAAGGCGGCTTCAAGTTCAACACGGCGATCAGTGGTCTGATGGAACTCGTGAACGACGTGTCGGATTATTTGCAGCAAATTCCACAGGAGCAATGGCACGTATCTTTGCTGAAAGAATTCGCCGAAAAGTTCGTTTTGATGATCTCCCCCTTCGCCCCGCACTTCGCGGAAGAACTCTGGCATGCGATGGGTAAGACAACTTCCATCATGGAAGAAAGCTGGCCGATGTACGATCCAGAAGCACTGAAGATAGAAGAAGTGGAGATCGCGGTACAGGTGAACGGCAAGCTGAGAGATAGAATAAGAATCCCTGTGGACGCAACGAAGCAAGATGCGTTGAAGATCGCGTTGGAGAGTGAGAAAGTCAAGAAGTTCTTGAATGGTGAACCGAAAGACGCCATATACGTTCCAAAGAGACTTCTGAACATCATCGTGTGAGCGCGCACCTGCGCGCTCTTTTTCATCGAGGTGTTTTCCGTGTACGACGTGCTCATTAGGAACGGAATGGTTGTGGACGGAACTAACAGTCCATGGTTCTACGCGGATTTAGCCATCGAAAACGGAAAGATAGTCGAGATGGGAAAACTGAGCCGAAGAAAGGCCAAGCTCGTGATCGACGCGAAAGGTATGTTCGTCTGTCCAGGCTTCATCGACATACACAGCCATTCGGACTTTTCGGCTTTCGTCAATCCATTCTGTGAAAGCAAGCTCAGACAGGGCGTGACCACGGAGCTTGTGGGAAACTGCGGTTATTCTCTGGCTCCCTTGATCGGCGGTGCACTCGAAGAGACGAAGAGTTACTACAGAGAGATGTACGGCGTCGAGGCGGGTTGGCAGAGCGTCTCAGAGTATCTGGATGCGCTTCAGCGTGCAAGGCCAGCGATAAACTACGCCATGCTCGTCGGACACGGAACGATCAGAAAGTCTGTCGTGGGGTACGAGAGCAGAAGACCAACGGCTGAAGAAATGAGAAGAATGAAAGGCCTCGTCGCACAGTCCTTGAGGCAGGGTGCCTTCGGTCTGAGCACAGGTTTGATATATCCGCCAGGAAGCTTCGCAGAAACTGATGAGATAGTAGAGCTTTGCAGAGTGGTAGCTAAATACAACGGTTTCTACGCAACTCACATGAGGAGCGAGAGCGCAAGACTGATCGAATCCGTCGCAGAAACGATCGAGATAGGAAAAAGGAGCGAAGTTTCTGTTCAGATCTCCCATCACAAAGCATGTGGTGAGAAATACTTCGGCAAAGTGAAAGAGACTCTCAAAATGATAGAACAAGCCCGGAACGAAGGCTACGATGTCACGTGTGATGTGTATCCTTACACCGCTACGGCGACGGACCTCGATGCAATTTTGCCGGATTGGGTGCACGAGAACGGTACTGAGAAAATGCTGGAAAGGCTGAGAGACCAAAAGATCAGAGAGAAGATAAAACAACAGATCGATCCGATCCAAAAGGCAATGGGTGGCTACGACAAGATACACATCACCTACGTCGTGAGCGAGAAGAACGAGCCTTTCCAGGGAAAGAGCCTCACCGAGATCGCTAAGGCGCTCAAAAAAGATCCACTCGAAGCGGCCTTCGATCTCATCTTGGAGGAACGTGGTCGCGTGGGCATGATGAGGTTTGCCATGGATGAAGAGGATGTCAAACTCGTCATCAAGAGCCCTTATTCGATGATAGGATCGGACGGCAGTGCACTCTCCATTGAAGGTGTTTTGTCCCAGGGCCACCCACACCCGAGGAACTTCGGCACCTTCGTCAGGGTTTTGGCACGTTATGTGAGAGAGTTGAAGCTTTTGAGTGTTGAAGAAGCGGTGTGGAAGATGACAAGTTTTCCAGCGAGAAAGATCGGCCTCTTGGACAGGGGTATCCTGAGACCAAAAATGGCCGCGGACATCGTCATCTTCGATCTCGATCGAGTTCAAGAGCTCGCAACTTTTGAAGATCCGAAAAGATACCCGAAAGGCATCGTCCATGTTTTGGTGAACGGCGTGGTCGTCCTGCGCGATGAAGAACTGACAGGTGAAAGACCCGGCAGAGTTTTGAGGAAGTTCGGCAAATGAGGAGTGAGACCATGATCGATCTTCGTTCAGACACCGTCACGAAGCCGACGGTCGAGATGAGGAAGGCCATGGCGGAGGCAGAGGTTGGAGACGATGTGTACGGGGAAGACCCCACGGTGAACAGGCTCGAAGAGCTGGCCGCAGAGATGTTCAACAAGGAGGCAGCACTCTTCGTTGCGTCTGGAACTATGGGCAATCAGGTGAGCATCATGGCACACACCCAGCGCGGTGATGAGGTGATACTCGAAGCGGACAGCCACATCTTTTGGTACGAAGCGGGTGCGATGTCTGTCCTTTCCGGTGTGATGCCCCATCCGATCAAGGGGAACAACGGCGCGATGGATCCAGAAGAAGTTCGCAGAGCGATAAGACCAAAGGACATACATTTTCCGAGAACCTCCTTGATAAGCATAGAGAACACCCACAACAGATCGGGTGGCAGGGTGGTTCCACTCGAAAACTTCAAAGCGATATACGAGATTGCAAAACAGTTCGACATGAACGTCCACATTGACGGTGCGAGGATTTTCAACGCCGCGATCGCTTCGAACGTTCCAGTCAAAGAGTACGCCAAGTACGCAGACTCTTTGATGTTCTGTCTTTCCAAAGGTCTCTGTGCACCCGTTGGATCGATAGTGGTCGGAAGCAAAGAGTTCATAGAGAGAGCAAGAAAGGCGAGGAAGATCCTCGGCGGTGGCATGAGGCAGGCGGGTGTTTTGGCTGCGGCTGGGATCGTCGCTTTGACCAAGATGGTGGACCAATTGAGGGAAGATCACGAAAACGCAAAGTTCCTCGCGGTGAAATTGAGAGAGATTGGCTATATGGTCAATCCTGAGGAAGTCGAAACCAACATGGTGATCCTGAGGACGGACAATCTGAGAGTCAACGCACACCAACTCTTGAAGGCGATGAAAGAAAGAGGCGTCCTCGCCGTCGCTTTCTCAGACTCGTCGATACGGCTCGTAACACACAACGACGTTTCGCGGAACGATATACTGAGAGCGCTCGATGTGCTTGAAAAGTTGTTCAGAGAATTCAGACTTTGAAGCTCAAGACTTGATCATCACCAACAACATTTTGAATCTTTCCAAGGCACTCACCGCGTGTGGTTCGTTCGCTGGCATGATGATGAAGTCTCCTGCCTTGAGATGATAAGATTGACCAGATATCTTGATCTCGCACTCACCATCCAGAACGTACACCAGAGCGTCGAACGGTGCGGTGTGCTCCGAGAGGCGTTGGGATTTGTCGAAGGCAAAAATCGTCACAGTTCCAGTTTTCTTATCAATGATCGTTTTGCTCACGATCGAACCGTTTTGGTACTGAACCAGTTCTGAAAGCCTTCCGCTTGATCCTTCAATTTGCATTCGCTCGCGCCCTCCCAACGACGAGAGTACCACAGGAAAGATCGATTGAAACAAAGCAAAAAGGCGGGCGTTCGCCCGCCGTTCGATCTTTACATGTACGACGTTTCTCAAATCACTCTCTCTTCCCGCGCAGGAGCATCGAACCGATCCTTTCTCTTGTCTTTTTGATTCGCTTTGGAAGATGTGTAAAATTGAAGATCTCAATCGAATCTTTCTCCAGCTCGAGTTCCGTAAATTTTCAATCTCGTCGACTTCACAGAGACTTCTCAAAGGCCGTGAACTTCACCGTGACAATTGCGAAAGACTGAGAACTTCACAAA
>JAPYWY010000242.1 GCA_028276125.1 Pseudothermotoga sp. | reverse complement strand
AATAGGAGAAGGAGGAAGGCGAGATGAAGAGAACTTACCAACCGAACAGGAGAAAGAGACAGAAGACGCACGGTTTTCTTGTCAGATCCCGTACAGCTTCGGGAAGGAAAGTGCTCGCCCGCAGAAGGGCGAAAGGTAGATGGAGATTGGCAGTTTGAATCTCCATTCTCTTCCCCGCCAAGAAAGGCTCAGGTTGGAACGAGATTTCGACAGGGTTTTCCGTGAGGGCGTATCTTTGCAGAACGACCTTTTCACCGTGATATACTGCAAGAACGATCTTGAGTTCAACAGAATAGCGATCGTTGTTCGAAAAAAGCTGGGTAAAGCTCACGACAGGAACAGGATAAAGCGATGGGTCAGGGAAAGCTACAGAACCATGAAACCTGAGCTTGCCAAAGGTTACGATATCGTCGTGATCCCACGGAAGACCCTGTCAGAAATTCTTGGGACCATTGACTATCACACGATTAAAGAAGGATTGAAATCTTTGTTGAAGAGGATAGGTACATGAGAAGGTTCGTCGTGAGTTGCATCAGGTTTTACCAGAAATACGTCTCTCCTTTGAAGCCTCCAACGTGCAGGTTCAGTCCGACCTGCTCGACTTATGCCATACAGGCTGTTGAAAGATTTGGAGTGTTCAAAGGTCTATTGCTCGCCATTTGGCGTGTCCTCAGGTGCAACCCTTTGAACCCTGGTGGCGAGGATCCCGTACCAGAAAAATTCACACTGAGGAGGAGATCGACTTGAGGAAGTTGCTCATCATCTCGATTCTGATCGTTGGAATGTGCTTGGGCCTGTCACGGAACGAGATCAAGGTGACATACTTGGCCAGTGGAATCAAAGTTCAAACGCGATTTGCGGAGTACGAGTTCGATCAGAACGGTAATCTCGCCAACGTCTATTTGACGGCTGAAAGAAGACTCCATGTTTTCGAGAGGGAGAACGACGGGTTCGACATCCTGACTGAAGACGGAACATCCTTGAACATCGTGGCTGAGGCACAACTCTTCGGCGAACAGGTTGCCACGAACAGCTACAGGGGCGATTTAACGCTCAGCTATGACTACGGAGATGTGAAAAAGGCTTACGTTTTCCGGAACGCTCCGGAGTATCTCATCGAGGTTCAACTGGAGACAAAATCGCCGGTGATGGTGAGCCTACCACGCGTGTGGTTTGCCGACAACGACAGAGTGATCAAGGACTACTTTTTGTCCTTCGCACCAAAAACGAGGACGCTGAGTTTGGTCAAGACCAACTCACAGAAGATCGTGTCGAACACTGTCAAAGTTGGGACCAACTCCACCTTGATCTTCCACCTCAGCCCATACAAAAGGGTGTTCCTGAAGAAACTCTTCCCCGAAGACTACGAGGAGCTCGTCTCAACGTTGAAGACCGTTCCGGGTTCGTCTGCGTGGTACGACCCAATTTTCTATCCGCTCGTGTGGTTTTTCTGGTGGTTGTTCCAGCTCACCAAGAACTTCGGTTGGGCGATCATCTTGTTCACGATAGTTGTGAGGTTCGCGTTGTATCCTCTTTACCACGCTCAAACGAAGTCCATGATAAAGATGCGCAAGTTGCAACCGAAGATCGAGATGATACGCAAGAAATACAAAGATCCGACGAAACAGCAAGAAGAATTGTTGAAAGCTTACAGGGAGGAAGGTGTGAACCCAGCGAGTGGTTGTCTCATGCTCTTCGTACAACTACCCATCTTCTTCTTGCTCTACGCGGTTATACGTTACTTCCAAGAGGAGTTCGCGTTCAACGGTAGATTCTTGATATGGCCCGACTTGTCAAAGGGAGGGTTCTCAGCCAACGCGGTGTTCGTTCTGATCACGATCGTGGCGAGCTACTACAACACGCTCATCACGAGCCAAGACACCAGATCCGCTTGGCAGGGCATTCTCATGTCCGTGGCATTCACTTTCCTATTCGTAGGATTGCCAAGTGGCTTGTTCTTGTATTTCACAACGAACACAGTCATCCAGTTGCTGGTCACGTACTACATCTACAAAAGGTACAAGATCAAGGGTATAACCACGCGTGAACTTCTGGGTCTGAGACCCAAGGGGTGAGTTGTGGTGAAAAAGATCAAGATCAGCGCGCCAACAGTTGAAGAAGCCTTGCAGAAGGCGAAGGAGCGTTTCGATCTGCGTGAAGGTGAGTATGAATATACGATCGTAGACAAAGGATCGAAAGGGATCTTCGGCTTGTTCGCGAAGAATGCCGAGGTCGAGATAGTTTTCAACGCCAAGTATTTCGTACGAAAGTTGGAAGAATTTCTTTCGAACGTCCTGAACGTCTGTGGTGACGTGCTGGTGAAGGTATCCTGTTCCGGCAGGAGATTCCTGGTGGAACTCGACGGGGAAGATCTTGGAAGACTCATTGGCAAGCACGGCAAGACCCTTGCCGCCCTTCAACATGTTGCAATGATATACCTCAACAGGATGAGCGACACGAAACTGTCCGTGTCGGTGGATGCGGGCGAGTACAAGAAACGAAGAAAGAAGAACTTGGAAGTGATCGTCAAGCAGGCGATTCAGCGCGCAAAACTCACCAAAGCTAAAGTGATGCTCGATCCCATGTTCGCTTTCGAGCGGAGGATCGTGCACGAGCTGGTGAAACAGCACAAGGACGTGAAGAGTTACTCCGTGGGTGTAGAGCCTTACAGGAAGGTCGTCATCGAGTACAACGCGAACGGAAGAAACGAAGAAGAAAACTAAGCCCTTTTCCAAGCGTCCAACGCTGCGTTCGCAGCGGCGAATAGAACATCTCTTTCTATCTCCGCGCTACCGATTATGCTTTTTTCTCTATCGTTGGCGAGCTTCGTTACATGGCAAACTACGAAGTCCTTGCCAGCCAAGTTGATGATCCTCACATCGTCCACCGAGAACACGTTGCTCGAAAGCTCGTCCACCGCTTTCAGAGCAGCTGAGGCTGCTATTCTGAGCCTCTGCAAGCTCGTTTTAGGTCCTTCTGAGCTACCTTCGTAGATTTCATCATCGTGTTTCACGGTCACAGTGACCTTCAAGTTCTTTCCGACCTCTTCCGCCTTGATCGATTCGAGTTTGTATTCAT
>JAPYWY010000153.1 GCA_028276125.1 Pseudothermotoga sp. | reverse complement strand
GAAGCTCAGGCCAACTGTCAAGATTGCGGGGAAAGACGTACCCGTGAATGTCATCTTGCTCGACAACAAGGGTGACAAGGCGGAAGCCGCGAACGTTGCAAAGAGGTTGATTGACGTGGAAAAGGTTGTCGCGATCCTTGGGCCTTGCACGAGCTCCTGCGCCCTGGCTGCAGGTGCGATAGCAGAACAAAAACAAGTGCCCATGGTGACAAACACCGCGACGAACCCACTCGTTACGCAGAACAGAAGATTCATCTTCAGAGCCTGCTTCGTTGACACATTGCAGGGTGAATTACTGGCGAAGTTTGCTTGGGAAGAGTTCAAAGCCAAAAAGGTTGCGATCTTCGTCGATGTTGCTCAGGACTACGTCGTTGGGCTTGCGAATTACTTCAAGCGTGCCTTCGCGAAGTTTGGTGGAAAATTCTTCGAAGTCTACTACAACACTGGGGATCAGGACTTCTCCGCGCAGTTGACCTACGCGTTGGCACAGAATCCCGACACGATCTTCCTGCCAGGTTATTACGCCGAGATAGCGCTCATCTGCAAACAGGCGAGAGAGCTCGGGTTCAAGGGTAACTTCTTGGCTGGAGACGGTGCAGATGCACCAGAGCTGATCGAGATCGGTGGAAAGTTTGTGGAGGGTCTCTGCTACACGACTTACTTCCATCAAGATGCGGATCTTTCGCCGAGGACAAAACCGTTCGTTGAAGCTTACATGAAGGAGTACAACAGAAGACCCGACGCGTTCGGTGCCCTCGCGTTCGATGCCTACAACTTGGTTTTGGATGCGATCGAAAGAGCGCAGTCTCTCGATCCTGTCGCGATAAGGGACGCCTTGGCTGCGACGAAAGATTTCGTTGGAGTTGCAGGTACGATAAGTTTCCCACCTGACTCGGGCGATCCCGTCAAGCCCGCGGTGATAATTCAGATCAAGAATGGAAAACCAGAACTGAAGACCGTTGTGAGACCGTGACGCAAGAGCCCCCTTGCGGGGGCTCTTTGAAGCTAAGGGGGAGTGAGGCTTGAGGTTCTCCGATTTTGTGCAGCATTTGGTCAACGCTTTTTCACTCGGTGGCATCTACGCGTTGATAGCGATCGGTTACACGATGGTTTATGGAATCCTCAGACTCATAAACTTCGCGCACGGAGACATCTTCACTTACGCCATTTATTTCGCTTTCTACGGTGTAACGCTCTTCATGCTTCCTTGGTGGGTGTCCTTCATCACCGCGATCTTCTTCACCGCTTTTCTGGGAGCTTTGATTGAAAGGATCGCTTACAGACCTTTGAGGAATGCACCGAGGATATCTGCTCTCATAACTGCCATAGGAGTTTCCTTCTTCCTGCAGAACTTCGCCACGGTGGTCTTCGGCGGAAGGGCTAAGTCGTTCAATCCCCAGACAGGGGTGTATCCAGCGTATTTCTTGAGAATCCTGCAGCTGGGCAACGTCAGGATCAGACTGCTCACCCTCATTACGCTGTCGGTCGTTGCCATTTCACTCTTGCTTTTAGTATGGATCGTCTACAGGACCAAGGTAGGTATGGCGATGCGGGCGATCTCGAAAGACATCCCTACCACGAGGCTCATGGGTGTGAACGCCGACAGGATCATAAGCTACACCTTCATGATCGGCTCTTTTCTCGCAGCCATTGGTGGTATACTCTGGGCCATGACCTATCCTCAAGTTTATCCTTACACTGGCATGGTACCGGGCTTGAAAGCATTCATCTCGGCGGTGGTTGGTGGTATAGGCAGCATTCAGGGCGCGATGCTGGGAGGATTCATCCTCGGCGTCAGTGAAATCATGATAGTGGCCTTGTTCCCATCGATAGCGGGTTACAGGGACGCCATAGCTTATGCGATACTGATCTTTGTCCTTCTGGTGAGACCCACAGGAATCCTCGGCGTCGAAGTTTCAGAAAAGGTGTGATGGGCATGGTGAAAAGACTGTCTGTCAAGACCAAAACAGTTTTGACCATTCTCTTCGTGGTTCTGATGGCACTTCTGATAGCGATCGCCGACAGAAAAGCGAGCGATTACCTTGTGCTGATTTTGAACTTGATAGCCATCAACATAGTCTTCGCGGTCTCGCTCAACTTGATAAATGGAATCACTGGGATCTTCTCTCTGGGGCACGCAGGCTTCATAGCCATAGGTGCCTACACTTCGGTGTTGTTGACCCTTCCGATCGAGCAGAAAGAGATGAGTTATCTGATAAAACCGCTCATATATCCGTTCAACAGGATAGAGCTTCCGTTCTTACCCGCAGTTCTGATAGCCGGGCTCGTCTCGGCCGGATTCGGATATTTGGTCGCCGCACCATCTCTCAGACTGATCGGTGATTATTTGGCCATCGCGACATTGGGTCTTGGTGAAACCATAAGGGTGATCGCCAACAACGCTTGGTCGATCACCAACGGTGCTTTGGGCTTGAAAGGAATCCCACCTTACACGAACCTCTATTGGTCCTGGGGTTGGGCCCTGATAACGGTCGTCACCGTAGCGAGCCTGGTGAACAGCAGCTACGGGAGAGCTTTGAAAGCGATCAGGGAGGATTCGATCGCGGCGAAGGCAATGGGCATAAACGTCTTTTCGCACCAAGTGATGAGCTTCGTTGTGGGTTCATTCTTCGCAGGTGTCGGAGGTGCTTTGTGGGCTCATCTGATAACAACGATAGATCCAAAATCCTTCACGTTCACCAAGACCTTCGAAATATTGATCATGGTCGTTCTCGGTGGGCTTGGAAGCATCAGTGGCTCGATCATAGGTGCGGCGATCTACACTGTGGGACTGGAGTTCCTCAGGGTGTTGGAGAGTCCGTTCAAGGTTTGGTTCATCAACTATCCGGGCGTTCCGGGCATGAGGATGGTTGTACTGTCCGTACTTTTGATAGTTTTGATGCTCTTCTGGCAGAGAGGCATCATGGGTAGAAACGAGTTGAGTTGGGATCTGGTCGCCTCGAGTTTTTCCAAATTCAAGAGAGGTGGCAAGAGATGAACGAAGTTGTGCTCGAACTCAAGAACGTGACAAAACGCTTCGGTGGTTTGACCGCTGTGGACAAATTCAGTGGATACATCAAGAAGGGCGAATTAGTTGGCCTCATCGGTCCGAACGGAGCTGGGAAGACCACTCTGTTCAACCTGATCACGGGCATGTACGAACCAGACGAAGGAGAGATGCTCTTCTTTTCCAATAGATTGAACGGCTTGAAACCACATCAGATTACACGCCTTGGCATAGCGAGAACCTTTCAGAACATAAGATTGTTCTCCGATATGACTGTTCTCGAGAACGTCATGGTCGCGCAGCACTGCAAGCTTCACAGCATGTTTTCCATGTTCAGTTTCGTTTTCAAGATCCCGTCCGCTTTGAAGTTCGAGAGGAATGTCAGAGTGCATTCTGAAAAACTCCTTGAGAAAGTGGGGTTGCTCAGTTTTGCGAATGAAAAAGCGAGTGCGCTTCCTTACGGTCTGCAACGCAAACTTGAGATAGCTCGGGCGCTCGCGACCGAGCCGAAGCTTCTTTTGCTCGACGAGCCAGCCGCCGGGATGAACCCGCAGGAAACCTCGGAACTCATGGACTTCATAAAGACGATCAGAGACGAATTCGGCCTGAGCATCATTGTGATCGAACACGATATGAAGGTGATCATGGGTATATGCGAGAGGATTTACGTCATGGATTATGGAAAGCTCATAGCCGAGGGAACACCGAAGCAGATCCAGTCGAATCCATTGGTCATCAAAGCCTACCTCGGCGAGGAGGTGTTGCTGTGAGTGAAGCTGCGCTCAGAATAGAAGGCATGCACGTTCATTATGGAAGCATCCACGCGGTGAAAGGTGTCTCGATAGAGGTCAAGAAAGGCCAAATCATCACACTGATAGGCGCCAACGGTGCAGGCAAAAGCACCACCTTGAAGGCGATCATGAACTTGGTGAAAAAAAGTTCCGGCAAGGTTTACTTCCAAGGGATCGACATAACAGATAAGCCGACTCACACGATCGTCCAACTCGGGATCGCAATGGTTCCAGAGGGTAGGAGGATCTTTCCAAACCTCACCGTGTACGAAAACCTCATGATGGGTGCTTACAATAGGAAAGATCTTGATGGGGTTGAGAAGGACCTCGAGTGGGTTTTTTCACTCTTTCCGCGGTTGAAGGAACGCTTGAAGCAGCCCGGAGGAACCCTTTCCGGTGGCGAACAACAGATGTTGGCCGTTGCCAGAGGATTGATGACCCGACCGAAGTTGCTCATGCTCGATGAGCCATCGCTCGGATTGGCTCCTCTTTTGGTGAAGGAGGTCTTCGAAGTGATTCAGAGAATAAGAGACGAGGGCGTTACAATTTTGCTGGTGGAGCAAAACGCGTACGGTGCTTTGAAGATAGCCGATTATGCTTACGTTTTGGAAACAGGTAGAATAGTGTTGCAAGGACCTGGAAACGAGCTTTTGACGAACGACGACGTCAGAAAGGCCTATCTTGGAGTGAAAGGGTGAAGGGATGAGAAACATCGCGGCGCGTTTGATCCTCTTCATAGTGCCGTTGATAGTTGTACTTCTGGTGGTCGGAAACTTGCTGAGTTATCTGAGGGTATCGCGAACCGTGGGGGAATTGACCACTCAGAACTTCGAGAGATTGGTCCACTCATACGGTATGATCATCTCTTCGAGCTTGCAGAGCTGTGTAAACATAGCTGAATC
>JAPYWY010000063.1 GCA_028276125.1 Pseudothermotoga sp. | reverse complement strand
GATCAACGGTACGTACTCGTATTTGCCGGAACAGAAAGAGATGTATCGATATTCAACAGTGGAAAAGATGGTTCACACCAACGAGAGGATCAGCCGGAGCTTCGATGCAAAGAGGGCTCTCGACCTGCTCGAAGAGTTTCAGATACCTTTGAAGGAGAAGATTGCTAACCTTTCACACGGCATGAACACGCTCGCTTATCTTTCTCTGGTACTCGCGGAGGACGTTGATCTCTATCTCATGGATGAACCCACCTGGGGACTCGATCCACTGATGCGCAACAAAGTACTCGATCTCATAAGGACGATACCACAGAAGGGAAAATCTGTCTTTTATACGAGTCACATCCTCTCCGAAGTGGAGAAGATAGCAGACATCGTTGCGATAATGGTGAAAGGCAGGATCGTGGAAATGGACAACTTGGATGATCTGAAGGAGAAGTACGTCGCGTGTGCCGTACCCAAAGGTCAAAGACTGAATGGCTATCTCTATAGGTCTACCAAGGATGAAGACATCTACGTTGTAAAGAGAAGCGAAGCGAACGGAAAGATTCAGCCTGCTGACTTCGATATGATCTTCGAAGCACTTGTGAAAGGAGTGAAAGCATGATACACAAGGAACTTGCCGACATGAAACTGAGATCCTTGGTGATACTCCTTCTCGGTTTAGGACTCTTCTTTTTCGTCGCGCCATTGCACGAGTTTACGGTCGAAATGCTCAACGAATACGTTCAGTTCGAAAACATGCCGAGGTTCCTCGAAAGGTTCATCCCCAAGAACTTCATCGAGAGACTCTCCGATTGGAGCTTTTACATCTATACGCAGTGGTTCGGAAAGAACCTGGGCCAATTTGTTCCCATCCTCGCTATAATCATGGCCTTTCCACTCTTTGCGAGGGAGACGGAGAACGGAACGATGGAGTACCTGCTCACGCGGAACAGCAGAAAGAAAGTGTTTTGGTCGAAAGCTTGTGCTGCAACAGTTGTCCTGCTCGTCCAGATGCTCGTTTTTTCTTTGCTCCCAGGCGTTTACTCTTGGCTGGCTTCCAAAGATTTCAAGTACGAGCATCTCACTGCTTACACGATTCACACACTTGTTGGAGCATTGTTTTGGTTCACGCTGACGATGTTGTTCTCCGTAATGTACGACGATCAGGTCAAGCCGATTTTGACTGCGGTGGGAATCCTTGCAAGCACAACGGTGGTGGGGATTTTCAAACCACTGAGGTTCATGAACACCTATTCCTACATATTGGGGAACAGAATCATCTCCACAGGAAAAATGGACGTCACCTACACGGTGGGGTTGTTGTTTCTTACGTGATATTCTTGAACAAAGAATTCTGAGGGGGTGTCAGTGTGCTGTTGACGACAACGGAGAGGCTCGAAGGCTACGAAATCGTAGAAACGCTTGGCATGGTCATGGGAAACGTGGTCTATTCGAAGCACATCGGCAAAGACATCGCCGCGGCCTTCAAGACACTGGCTGGCGGTGAGATCAAGTCCTACACCGAATTACTCACAGAAGCAAGGAACATAGCTCTGCAGAGAATGATGGCCGAGGCTGAAAAACTCGGTGCCGACGCAGTGATCAGTGTTAGGTTTGGAAGCTCTTCGATCATGCAGTCGGCCGCCGAGGTTCTCGCCTACGGAACAGCAGTCAAGTTGAGGAAACTCTGAAGCCTGTTTCCTTGCTGTACAGGATCTCGGGCGCTCTTCTCAGCAAGTTGTAGTGTGAAGACATCGCGTAGCCGTAAGCGCCGACGTCCCTTATGACCAAGAGTTCGCTTTCTTTAGGCTGAGCCATCTCAAGGCTCTTTGCAAAGGTGTCTGCACTCTCGCACACCGGGCCGACCACGTCCGCAACGATGGTAGGCCTATCTTTTTGCTCGTAAAGGGGTTCGATCCTGTGTTTTGCACCGTAAAGTGCTGGCCTGATCAAATGTGACATGCCGGCATCGATCACAACGAAGTTCTTGTTCTTCGTCCTCTTCACGTACTCGACCTTTGAAATGAGATAACCCGCCGGAGCGACAATCCATCTGCCAAGCTCAAGAATTATTCTACAGTTGAAACCTTTGAGGATAGGAAAGATAATTTTTCGATACTCTTCCAGATCGAGCTGTCTTCCATCACCGTAATCTATGCCCCATCCACCACCGAGGTTGACGAGTTCAAGCTGGAGGTTCAATTTTGAGGCGAAGCTCCTCATGGACTCGAAGGCCTGCCGATAAGGATCAACTTCGACGATCTGAGAACCTATGTGACAGTGCAAGCCCACGAGTCGAACGAATCTGCTGCTGGAGATGATCTGAATCATTCTCTCGGCGGTCTCGTAGTCCACTCCAAACTTGTTCTCCTTCAAACCCGTCGCAATGTGATGGTGCGTCTTTGGATCGACGTCAGGATTGACCCTTATCGCAACTCTCACGGGTCTATCGGCGACGGATTCGAGTCTCAGCAATTCTTCAAGACTATCGAGGTTGATGCAATAGACAGAATCTTCAACGTACTTTTTCAGTTCCCCTACACTCTTGCAGTTGCCGTTCACGACGATCCTGTCTGGAGTGAAGCCAGCTTTCTTCACACGCTCGTACTCACCGAACGAGACTACATCCACCATCGTACCGAGTTCGTTGAGCATGGAGAGAATGTCGAGGTTGAAGTTGGCCTTCACCGCGTAGGCGAGGTGAAAGTCGAACTGCTTGAAGAAATCGTAAACCTTCCTGACTCTGTCACGAATGAAGTCCAGATCGTAGAAGTAAAATGGTGTGCCGAATAACTCGGCTGCGGAAAGGAGGATGGAAGAATCGATCATTCGCCAACCACTCCTCATCGTTAAGTTGTCGCTGTTAGTTTGGATTTTATCATCGACTTGAGCTGGCTGGCTTGGATTTTTTGTTTCGATTTGTCGATACGAGCGATGATCTTCCCATCCTCCATGACGATCACAGTGTCACCGTACTGCTCAGCGATGTTCATATCGTGCGTGATCATCAAGATCGTGGTTCCGAGCATCTTGTTTATTCTGTCGGTGAGTTCCATGATCTTTTCGGTGCTCTTGGGATCGAGCGAAGCGGTGTGCTCGTCGAGCAAGAGCAGCTTGGGGTTCGAAGAGACGGCCATGACCATGGCGAGCGCCTGTTTTTGGCCTCCGGAGAGCTTGGAGGCCTTCTTCTTTAAATTCTCCTCCAGGCCAAGCTCACAGGATCTGAGCAACTCGATTGCCCTCGGATCCGCACGACCAAAGCTTAAGCCCCTGAACCCTTTCTTCCTCGCAAGCATGAGGTTCTCTTCGATACTCAAATTTGGAAATATTCCCAGATTCGGATCTTGACAAACTATGCTTCCACATTTGAAGATCTTTTCTTCTTTGAGCACCTGACCCATGATGCGACAAACACCGAACGTCGGCTTGACTTCGCCAACCACCACTTTCATGAGTGTGCTTTTACCTGCTCCGTTCGCGCCCACGATGACCACGAACCGCCCATCCTCCACGAACAGATCGACATCCTTCAACGCAACTTTTTCGTCGAGTGTGCCTTTGTTGTAGATCACGGTGACACGCTCGAGCTCTATCATATGGTCACCTCGCTCTTCTTAAACCTTCTTGCGGCTATGACGCTGACGACGAACATCGCCGTGAGCAGCTTCATGTCGCTCGGTTTGAAGCCAATGCGATACCCGTATTTCATCGCGAGCGTCAACAGAATTTGATAGACCACCGAACCGACGATGGGAAAGAACAGCCCGTACGCAACTTCCTTGGAACCAAAGATGATCTCTCCCAAGATCACCGAAGCCAAGCACACCACAACCATGCCCGTGCCCATGTTCACGTCTGCAAAGCCGCTGTACATACTGAACAAAGCACCAGAAAGGCCCACGAGAAAGTTCGCGACGGTCAGACCCATGAGCGCGAAGATGTTGGGATTCACACCGAGCACCTTGACGGCAAACCTGTTGCGACCATAACCTCTGAGCATAGTGCCGAGTTCGGTGCGCAAAAAGAGCCAGAGCAAGAAACTGATCAGCAAGAGCGTTGAAGCGATGAGAATCAGATCGTGCCCGTCGGCCTTGTTGTTGAACGGTACCGTCACTGCCTTCATGCCTTCTTTCTCATACTGCAGATTTCCAAGACCACCGAGTATGTCGTCCAACGGGGTTTTCCCAACGATTTGTTCGTAAGAGAGGACCTTGTCGGTAGTGAAACGCGGGATCGGTAAATTTGGAGCGTTCATGATCCGTATTGCGACCGAGTAAAGACCCGTCATCACCATGATGGAAGCCAAGAGCGTATGGATCTTGAAACGCGTGCTGATCGAAGCGGTGATGAACCCAGCTGCGCCGGCGGCGAGCGCAGCCAGGAGTGTGGCACTTATCCACCCATGACCGGAGCGAAGAAGGACCACCGCGACGGCTCCTCCGACGATGTAGGAGCCGTCCGGCGTCAGATCAGGAAGATCAACGAGTCGAAACGATATGTAAACACCCATGGCGGCCAGGGCAAGCAGTAAGCCTTGCTCGAGGATCGCGATCATCTTTTCACCTCTTGACCGTTCCGAACGATGATGTCCGCTCTGTCAACGAGTTCTTGTGGAATGTTCACGTTGAGTTCCCTCGCCAAGTCAAGGTTGATGAACAGCATCAAAGATTCTGGTCCAAGCAAACGAGACTCGAGCTCGCTGGGTTTTTTGCCTTTCAAGATCTCGACGACCAACTTACCCGTTTCGACGCCCACTTGGAAGTAGTTGAATCCAAAGCCTATCAAACCTCCCTGACGGGCAATGTCGATGTCCGCAGCCACGATGGGTTTCTTCAACCTGAGGGCGGCAGATCCTATGGCTTGCATGGAAGATGCCGCGGTGTTGTCGGTACCTATGTAGATCACATCCACATCTGGCCCTACGCTGTTGACCGCCGCGACCATTTCGCTCGCGTTCGTACCCGTCATGTCTAAGATGGTGAGCCCGAGCGACGGAGCGGCAGCCTTCGCCATGTTGGTCAAGGTGACGGAGTTTGCTTCGCCTGGATTGTAGAGTACACCCACCCTTCTCGCGTTCGGGAAGACGGCTTTGATCAGTTTCAGATGGGTTGAGACTGGTACCATGTCAGAGATACCCACAACGTTCGATTCGTTCCTTCCCAACTGCTTGATCAACCCCGCTCCAACCGGATCGGTGATTGCGGAGAAGATCACAGGCCTGTCCGTGATCACTTGAACACAAGCTTGGGCGCTCGGAGTTGCAATGGCAACAACGATGTCTACTTTTTCACTGGCGAACTTCCTTGCGATCGCTGCGGCGTTCTGCACGCTTCCTTGGGCGTTCTGTCTGTCGATGACCACGTCGGTGCCGACCTTGAACCCTGCATCCTCGATCGCCTTGACGATACCGTCGAAAACCGCGTTGAGTGCTGGATGGTCCACGATCTGTGTGATACCGATTCTCACGGCTCCGAAGCTCAGAACTGACACGATCAGCAAAGCTACCACGGCGGTTAAAGATCTCCTCAACATACCCACACCTCCACACTTTGGATTGTTTAAAAAAAGAGGGCATCCTTTTTTGGATGCCCTCTTCCTTTTATCTAAGATTCCCCTCTATGTACCAAGTGGCTTGGGGGGAATCCCGGAAGAGGGCCTTCCCCTAAACCACCAATAAGCGTATGCAAATTCACCGAACCTGAGATTTTTTGTTGCCTCCATAGTAACCCCCGCTCACACGCTGTTTGAACAAAGTATATCACTGGGTCGGGAACGTGTCAAGTGAGAAATGTAGTGGTGAGAAAAACGATGTTGTTCTCCTCGGTTTCAAGAACCAACCTTTTCGAACCGATGTTTCTTGCGTTTTCTTCAGCCTTTCGCATCAACACCTTGCCGATCCCTATCCCTCTGAACCTCGGATAGACCGCCAAGTTGCTGATGTAATAATCCCCCTTGCCGAGTCTTCCCAAGTTTGAGTTCAACCTGAGTAAGACGTGGAAGATTCGAATCATCTTGAACCTCAAAGATTTGAACAACAAACCACCTGTTCTGAGATATTCTCTTCGGTGGGTCTGAGCATCGTAGGAAAGTAACAAACCAGCGATCTCACCACTGACTTCAGCAAAACAGACATGTTCAAAACTGAAAAGGTTCCGAGGCGATGAAAAGAGTCTTCTCAAGACTTTTCTCGCATTCTCTTTGAACAGTTCCGCAAAGAAAGGTGCCGAGATCAAGAAAAGCTCTGCAAAATCACTCTCATCTTTTGATTCAGCTTTTCTCAACGAAATGGATGAATCCATGCTGACGTCCCCCTGGAATAAAATGGTGCCGGGGATCGGATTCGAACCGACACGGGGCCTCGCCCCAGCGGATTTTAAGTCCGCAGCGTCTGCCTGTTCCGCCACCCCGGCACCATAAAACAGTCTACAACCTTTTCACCTTACCAGTCAAGTGGAGAGAATCACGGTACACCTATGACCGTGCCTTCCCTCCGTGGATCCGCACCACCGTAGATCTTTCCAGTCTCCAGGTCGATCACTATACTCTGAACACTGCCCATGACGATCGGTGCATCCGCCATCTTGTGCCCGCGAAGTTGCAATTCCTTCCTAACGTGTTCGGGCAATCCTGCTTCCCATTGAACGGTCGGATAACTCGAGCTGAATATGCGAGGTGCGTTTATGGCTTCTTGCACACTCATGCCATGATCGATCATGTTCATGATCACCTGCATGACGGTGGTTATGATCCTTGCCCCGCCGGGCGAGCCAACGCTGAAGACAGGTTTGCCATCTTTGAACACGATCGTGGGTGTCATGCTACTCCTTGGTCGCTTACCAGGCTGTACCTCGTTGGCACCACCAGGGACAAAGTCGAAGTCAGTCATCTCGTTGTTGAGCATGAACCCGTAACCTGGAACCATGATCCCAGAACCGAACACGTCTTCGATAGTCGTCGTACAAGCGACCAAGTTACCCCATTTGTCTATCACGGTGTAGTGGGTTGTCTGAGATGTCTCGTTCTCATTGACCATCGCGAAAACGTTCTTCAATTCGGACGCAGGACAAGATGGGCTTCCCTCATAGAACCAAGGATCGCCCGCCTTGATGTCTGGATTGGCCTTCTGCCAATCTATCAGAGCGCGTCTCTCTTCGATGTACTTGTCGTCGAGATAACCTTTGAAGGGTATCTTCACGAAATCTGAATCTGCGAGGTACTTTCCCCTATCTGCGTAGGCTGTTCTCATGGTTTCGATCATCAAGTGCAGAGTCTGGGTCGTGTTGTGGCCGAGCGCTTTGATGTCGAAACCCTCAAGTATTTTCAACATCTGAATCAGTGTTAGACCACCGGAACTCGGAGGTGGCATGGAAACGATTTCGTAACCTCTGTAAGTCCCACGGATTGGATCTCGGAACTTGACTTCGTAGTTTTTCAAATCTTCCAGAGTCATCGTGCCTCCCCTGGCTTGGACAACTTCGACTATCGCTTGAGCTATCTCACCGGTGTAGAAAACATCTACTCCGTGTTCTTTGATCAGCCTGAAGGTCTTTGCCAGGTCCGGCTGGACCAAGAGCGCCCCTTCCGGCAGAGGTTGACCGTTGGGTGCGAACACCTGCTTGGCTGCCTCGTTGAATTTGTACATGCTGTCAACGATGGCTTGCGCAAGAACTTTGTTCACCGTGACACCTTTCTCAGCGAGCTCAATGGCTGGTTCGATCAGCTGTGCAAGACTCATCGTACCGAATTTCTCCAGTGCGGTCGCCACACCCTTCAAAGTGCCAGGTATGCCGACAGCGTGACCCGTTTGAAGTGCAGTTCTGAACGGCAGTGGTTTTCCTTCGGCATCGAGGAACATCGTTGGTTTTGCGCCCGCAGGCGCCTGTTCGCGATAATCGAGCACGACGATCTTGTTCTCCTTCGCAAGGTAGATCATCATGAAACCTCCGCCGCCAATGCCGGACATCATCGGTTCAACGACGTTCAACGCGAACTGAATCGCCACCGCCGCATCGATCGCGTTCCCACCTTGCTGCAGTATCCTCGCGCCAACCAGCGAAGCCAAAGGATGCGAAGTAGCGACCATGGCGGAGTACGGTGATGGAACGTCCTTGGGAACCCCCACGCTTGCTGAGAACAGGGTCACGAAGAAAGCCAAGACAAAAAACACACTGATGACACATCTTTTCACTGAAATCACCCCCTTGGCTGAAGTATACCATTACCATGTGCTTTGAGATCACGATAAAATATGCTTAGATTCTCACCACAGGGGGGTGTTGCGAGTGA
>JAPYWY010000062.1 GCA_028276125.1 Pseudothermotoga sp. | reverse complement strand
CGGGACCGTGGGAGTCTTCTTCGATCTTGTGAACTACTCGTACGACGCGAGTGATGTCAGATTGACCGTCAAGGTTGGAGGGTTAGAGAAAAACTTTGAAGAACGTATCGCAGGAAAGAGCAAAAAGACTTTCTCGGTGGAATTCGACGGACTCGATATGGGAAAACACCAAGTCTCGGTTTCTGTGAACGATTCGATTGGCTGGCAAACCGAGGTTGAAATCAAGGGAGAGACCGTGCTGATCGATATTTCCCACGAGAACGATCATCCACAATTCTTGCAAGCTGTGAAGGCATACCTTGAGAGAAAAGCTTATCAAGTCGTTTTCAACAACAGGTACTTCAAGAGGGTTCCACAAGCCATCCTCGTGATCCTTCCACTCCCGAAGAAGGATGCTTTTGCAGAAACGAGTGATCTGAACGACTTCGAGATAGATGCGTTGGTGGACTACGTTTCGGCTGGTGGAAAGATCTTGTTACTCGCTCTGCCGAAAAGTTTTGTTCCCAGAGGCTTCGAAGAACTTTGCAAGCGCCTTGTTCCAGACGCAAAACTGATCCAAGAGGATGATAGAATCCTCGTCTCATATGAAAGCCAAACCTTAGATTCACTTCAGGAACGAGGGTTGATTTTCTTGTCCATCGATTCCGTTGAAAAAGTCTTGGAAAAGTTGGAGGATGCGTTCAAATGAAAATCCTCGCCCTGGACACGTCCACAGAGGCGATCTGTGTTGCTTACACAGACGGACAAAATATCTATTCGACGAACTATTTCGGCGTTGAGAAGCATGCGGTGAAACTGGCGCCCTTGGTCAACGATTTTCTGAAACTCTGCAATGTGAAAGTTTCAGACATCGACGTGTTCGGTTGTGGCATCGGGCCGGGTAGCCTAACGAGTTTGAGGATAGGCTTAGCTTTCGTTCAGGCTATCGCTTGCGTCACGTCTAAACCCATCGTGCCCGTGGTCTCTTCAAAAGTCGTCGCAATGAACTTCTCTGGTTGTGAACAAGACGTGGTGATAGTGAAAAAAGCCAGAGAAGGGTTCGTTTACATCTCTTGTTACAGAAACCTTCAAGAAGTTCTCGCACCGAGCGTGGTGGAAGTCGAAAAAGTGTTCGATATTTTGAGAAGCCTCAAAGATCCCATCGTGGTCGGAGACGCAGCCAACACGTTCGAATCGGTCGCTGTCGTCGGCAAGGAAGAACTTCAGTATCCAAGGGGTGAGTTCCTCCTGCACGAAGTCATGGAGAACTTCAAAGCGAACGTGGTGAGAAAACCTCACGAGGTTGAGCCACTGTATCTACAGAAATCCATAGCGGAGATGAATTTGGAAAAGCGTCTCAAAGGTCAGTGATTCTTCTTCTTTTTCCTGTTCTTCTTGACTTCTTTCATCCTTTCCGCTCTCTTCAGAGCTTGGACCACCAAGTAGTTCACCGATCCTTTTTCAAAAGTTCCATCCCTCGTCGTTCGACCAGCCTTTTTACCCGTGAGCAACTCGATCGCTTCATCTATGTGTTCCACCGTCCAGATATGGAACTCACCCTTTTTGATGCTTTCAAGAACTTCGTCCTTCAAGATGAGGTTCTTCAAGTTCGCCTTCGGTATCACCACACCCTGTGTGCCCGTGAAACCGTGGAGTTTGCAGGCCCTGTAGAAACCTTCCACCTTTTCCGTTACACCCCCGACAGGTTGAACCTCGCCATGCTGGTTCATCGAACCTGTGACGGCTATGTCTTGTCTCAAAGGAACGCCGGAGATGGCCGAAATCAAAGCGAGCACTTCCGCCACCGAAGCGCTGTCACCCTCGACCACGCTGTAGACCTGTTCGAAACTCAGCGTCGCGTTGAGACTCAAACGAACATGTTTGGAATATCTTTCTCTGAAGAACCCTTCGATCGTGAGAACAGCCTTGTTGTGTATGTTGCCGCTCAGATCGACCTCTCTGTGAATGTCTATGACCCCGCCTTCTCCCACGTGAACCTTTGCGGTGATCTTCACGGGCACGCCAAAGGAATGATCGTGAAGATCTATCACGGTAAGACCATTGATCTGTCCGACACGACTGCCTCGCGTTTCTATCATCAGATCGCGCGTCTTGATGTGCTCGTCGTATTTCGTCTGGAGCAGATTCACCCTCTCTTCGCGCTGTCTCATGGCCTCCAACATGTGCTCCTTCTTTACCACGTTCGAATTCTTCTTCATCGCAACGGTGCACGCTTCCCTCACGAGGCTGCTGATCTCACTGAGCCTCATGGAAAGCTTGTTCCTGTCACCAGCGAGCCTTGCGGAGTACCACATGAGTTTTTCCACCGCCTGTCTCTCAAGATGCGGCGCGTTCAACCGACAGCAAGTGGAAGCAACAAAGCCAAGGTACTTCTGAATGTTTTCCCTGCTCGCTTCCATCTCCCAATCGAATTCGCTCTTTATACGAAACAGCTTTTCGACGTCCTCATCGTACATATGCAACAGATAATAAAGTCTGGGTGAGCAGATCAGAAACACTTTGACGTTGAGTGGTATGGGTTGTGGCCGGAGCGAGACCATGCTGGAAAGTCCGAGGGCAGTCTCCAGATTCTCGACAACGATCTGATCAGTCATCAAGCATCTTTTCACGTATTCCCACGCATACGCGTACCTCAGCACGTTCTCCGCTTCCAGTATGAGAAAACCACCGTTGGCACGGTGGAAGGCCCCAGGTTTTATCATCGTGAAGTCCGTGAACAGCATACCAGCTTTGCTGTAGTATTCGACCTTGCCAGCCAAGTTCGCGTAGGTTGGGTTCCTCTCGAAGACCACCGGTGAACCAACGATTGCAGAGTTGTCGACGATGAGGTTCACAGAATATCTCTTCTTGAAAGCCTGCCGAACTTCTTCATCACCGCTGCGCAGTTGCGCGAGGTTCTCGAGTATATCGTTCTGAACATTGGAAAGATAACGCACGATGTGTGGGTTGGATTCGTACTGATTTTTCAGTTCCTCGAACATCGCCCCAACGGTGAACAAAGCTGCATCTTTGTCCAAGGCCATGAGTTTTTCTTTATATTCTCTGTCCAGCCGACGCGACTTGTAAAGAGTGCCCTCAACGATGAGCTTCAACTTCCTGCTGTTTTCGTTGAAGAACTGTTTTAATTCCTCCGGTAACGCTTCGAATGCGTCCGGAGTGAGGAGCTTTCCTTCGTAGACAGGCACAGTCACCACACCGGTGGGCGCTATCTGCACCGCGAAACCCAGTTCGGCTGCCTTTTGCTTCAGCTCCTCCCAGAGTTGTGTTTTCTTCTGCATGTATTCGTCTTCCAACTCCGACTTTCTCCTCGCGTATTCATCGCTTTCGAAGATCTTTTCCAATGCCTCCATGACCTCGTCTGCGAGTTGCTGCATGTCCTGTTTGAAGATCTTTCCCCTGCCTGCTTCCAAAGAGATAGCCTCGGGCTCCGATGGGTTCGAGAAATTGTAGACGTACACCCAGTCCTTGGGTGTCGGCATGTTCGCAGCGATCTGCCTCAAGTAAGAGCTGATGAAACTCCTTCTGCCCGTGCCGGGCAACCCAACGACGAAGACGTTGAACCCCTTCTCCTTTATCTCGAGCGCCTGATCGACGGCTTTTCGTGCCCTTTCTTGTCCTATGAACCCGTGCGCGGGCTCTATCTCCTCGGTAGTCTTGAATCTGGGCATCTGATCCACTCTGTACAGCAAATCACGATAACTGATTTCCACATTTCATCCCACCCTCAAGAACGTGAACTGCAAGATGAGCAACCCGAGCAACTGTTAGAAGCGCAAGAAGAACTACCAACACCTTTCAACTGTATTCGTGGAATCTGTTTATCCATCTTCGTGCCACACTTTGGACACTTTGGATCTTCATCGTTCATTCGCATCAAGAGGGTTTGTTCTTCCTTGCAATTTGGGCAGACGTATCTGTAGAGTGGCAACCTTCGACACCTCCAAGTTGAAGTATAAAACGAAAAGGGCGCCCCGAGGCGCCCTTTCCAAAAATCCTTGTTCTCACTGTCGTGCTTTGGCCCACTCCAAAGCCCTCTGAACCGCTTGGATGAACTTGTTCGAACTGGAAGTCGCACCCGTGTACACGTCCACCTGGTGTGTCTGTTTTTCGATGACGGCTTTCGCTATGGCTTCCTTCGCTGCGTGGAACTCTGGCCAAGGATAATCTCCACCTTTGAAAACCCACACCGTTCTTCCAGCGGCATCCATGACGGTCTTACCGTCCTTCACCGAAGGTGTCGTTTCTTCCAGAACAAGCTTGACTATCTTATCGTTCTCGATCGTGACCCAAGCCACGGCATGACCTCTGGCTGTGAAGTCAGAGACACCCATGAAGGTGCCGTCCAAGTACTTCGTCTTGCTCGGCTCGAGCTTCGCCTTTTCCAACGCGAACTTCACTGCTTCCATGACTTTCTTCGATGTGCCAGTGGCTCCCGTGAAAACATCCACTTGATAGCTGTTCGCCTCGACGATGCGTTTTGCCAAGGTCTCGTGCGCTTCCTTTAACGCTGGAAAGAACTGACCGTAAACCTCGTAGAGTTTTTCGACTCCGAAACCGTCGAACTCTTTGATGGTGACGCTCTTGATCTTGTCGTTCTCGAGCGTTACAGTGACCATCGCGTATCCGTACTTGTCACCTTGAGAGACAGCAGTGAAGGTCCCATCCCTATAGATTCTGCTGGAACCGTTGCCGTACATGAACACGATCAGGACCAGACAAAGAGCTGTGATGAGCGAGGACACAAAGAATCTCCTCAAGGTATTCACTCCTTTCGAACAGATTTACCATCCTTTTCCCTTTTGTATTTTACCATACTATTTCACATGCGAAATTCTTGATTCTAAAACGTTACACCAACGCAATCATATTCTCTCCAGGACCTGGTTCGCCGAAAATTCTTAACGCTTTCATTCACATATCTTCAATTTTCTATTGGCAAAGCCCCTCGGACCGAAACGTAAAATAGGCTTGAGGAAGATCGCTTTCAGGAGGTGAAATGCCTTGGAAGGTACCAGTAGTTCGTTAAGTTTACCGCCATAAACTGCGTCAGGAGGTGAATCGATGAAGGTGAAGGTGAAACTCGACATCAAGAACTTCATCGAAAGAGGAGACTTTCGCACTTTGAAGATGATCCTTTCTCAACAAGAACCTGCCGACATACTGGAAATGATCGAAGAATTACCCCCCGACGAGAAAATCGTCGTTTTTCGTCTTCTTCCAAAGGACCAAGCGGCGTTGGTTTTCAGCGAACTGGAACCAGACGATCAGATAGCCCTCATCGAGTTGTTCAAGGAAGAAAAACTGAAAGAGATCATCTCATCGATGAGTCCTGACGATCGCGCTGAGCTACTCGAAGAGATGCCCGCGAACGTTGTTAACAGACTCCTCTCTTATCTGACTCCAGAGGAAAGAAGAGAGACACTCGCGTTACTCAACTACCCCGAGAACTCGGCTGGCCGCTTGACGACTCCAAAGTGCCTCGAACTGCACCCAGAGATGTCGGTGAAAGAGGCTCTCGAGAAGATCAGGAGGGAAGGCAAGGACAAAGAAACCATTTATCTCATGCCGGTGATAGATCATCAAAGAAAATTGCTCGGCGTCGTCACCCTTGAAGATCTGATCTTCTCCGATCCAGACACGCTCGTTGAGCAGGTGATGGACGATCAACCCGTGTACGTGTACGCGACCACGGACCAAGAAGAAGTGGCACAGATCATGAGAAAGTACGACTTGGTCGCAGTTCCCGTTGTTGACAGTGAGCAGAGACTCATAGGCATCATCACAATAGACGACGTGGTGGACGTCATAGACGAAGAGGCAACGGAAGACATCCAGAAGATGAGCTCGATCGTTGTCACGGAACAGCCCTACTTTCACACTTCTTCTTGGCAGTTCTTCATAAATCGCTTGCCGTGGCTCGTTGCGTTGCTGTTGATGGGAACTCTCAGCAGTGGAATCATCGCAAAATTTGAAACCTTGCTCGCTTCTCTACCCATAATCGCAGCCTTCATGCCAGCGATGGTGGACACGGGGGGCAACATAGGTTCTCAGATATCGGCGCTCGTCATAAGGGGAATGGCTCTCGGAGAGATCAAACAAAAGGATTGGTGGAGGATACTCCTCAGAGAGTTGCTCATCGGTGCGATGCTCGGCATTGTTTTGGCTTTGGTCGTTGTGCTGCGCGCTGTTTTCGTCACGAGGGCGACTCAGATCATTCTGGCCGTCTCGACGGCACTCTTCGCCGTTGTTGTCGTTTCTAACATCATTGGGGCGCTCTTGCCGTTCATCGCTAAGTCTCTGAAGATCGACCCTGCAATAATGGCCGGACCTCTTCTGACGACCATAGTCGATTTGTTAGGCATAGCGATATACTTCAGCATCGCGAATTTCATGCTCTCGGTGTGACTTCACTTTTCACGTCAGAGGTGTATAATTGTGTCAAGCCCCGAGAGGGGAGTTATTCGAGTAAGGAGGAGTTGTGTCATGAGAGGTACTGTCAAGTGGTTTGACCCCAAGAAGGGGTACGGCTTCATAACCAAGAAGGAGGGTGGCGACGTCTTCGTCCACTGGTCCGCAGTGGAGATGGAAGGCTTCAAGACCCTCAAGGAAGGTCAGGAAGTCGAGTTCGAAATCCAAGAAGGTCCCAAGGGCCCACAGGCTGCTCACGTGAAAGTTGTGAAGTGATATTCCTGACCATGATTAAGCCCCGGCGTCGCCGGGGCTTTAAAATTTTTGATCCTTGTCAGAACTTTATGCTCGCCGTGACCCCAACCGGTACTGTGGTGATCGAAGAAGTTTTGTAGGTTCTCATCTCGATGCCTGCGCCGAGCCCAACGTTGAAATCAACCATGTCGAAGACGTACAGGACCTTCGCACCCACGATGTAGCCAAGTTTGTCGAACGCCGTGAAACCAGGTATGGACAGACCGCCGTAACCTTTGATGACAACCGCAGAAAAGTCGTTGATCGGTATGGAGTACTTGGCACCGACGATGAAATCCAACGTCCACTGTGTTGGACTCGCTGTTCCTAAAAAGTTCTTTGCAGTCGTTGCGTCGGGCAGGAAGTACGCGAGGCCCACGCCTCCTCCGATCTGAACTCCCTCCGTTACTTCGTAGCCAACCTGCAAACCAAAGCTGAGATAGCTGATGCTCGCCGCCGCTGTTGTGCTTGCGCTGAGCGTGAAGTGGTAGTTCCCGAAGATGTCCAAGTTCACCGCTGCCAAGGCGAGCGCAGAAACAACGAGCATAGCGATAACAACAAGCTTTTTCATCCCGAACTCCTCCTTTCCGACATCTTACTGATTACTGAGAGTATATCACAACTTCAAGCCTTTCTCGTAGTGCATCTTCATTTGTTGATTCTCTGGCAAGTTCAAAATTTCCTCGATCACGGCCTTCGCCTGTTCCAAACTCCTGGTTCTCGGATCTCTCATCAAGAATTCAATCAAAGCTGCCTTATCAGCGTTCATGATGGCGTGCAGCGCCCACTCCATCCTCATCATCCTCGGCCACAAGTAGAACTTCAAAACTTTGTCGGTCAACTTCGGCTCGATCCTCTCCACATGCCAACCATCCTTGTCGACAACGGCGGGTACTTCCACGAACACTCCGTTCGGAACTCCTTCTATGTAACCTTCGTTCGGCACGTTTATCACGAACCTCCTCGCGTTGTTGTTCACCAACGAATCGATGAACGGTATGTGTTGTTCCCCACTCAACTTGTCTGGGGAGGAAAAGACCTCGACTTCTTTCTTCATTTCCACAGGCACGGCACCCTTCGGCAGGAATTTCAAGTACGTGTTCAAAGACAACAATTTCAAAGTCCTGTTCTTGGAAAGAAAGTCGATTGCGTCCGTGGTCGTCTTCAACTGTTGTTGGTACCATTTCCAGCCTTCCTCAGAATCTGGTCCACCCCACGGCTCACCGTACCATCTCTTCTTCGTTTCGAAGTCCTTGTTGTGATACCAGGTGCTGTTCCTCACGGTGTCACCTATGGGCAGAATTCCATAGAATCTGTACATATCGATGGCCGCTGGGCTCAGCTGCAGATCGAAAGGATTCTTCGGTTTCCATCTCTGCAAATTCCCTTCCTGTATCCATTTCTCCAACAGTTCATAACCATTCTTTCCATCGTAGACGAACCTGTTCAACCATATGGCGTGGTTGAACCCTGCAACTTGCCAATCCAGTTTGTTCTCATCGAGACCCAACGCTTCCGCCATCTCGATCACACCGTAATGGCCATGGCAGAAGCCGACCACCTTTACGTTCGAACATCTGCTGATGAGGTTCGTACCCTC
>JAPYWY010000061.1 GCA_028276125.1 Pseudothermotoga sp. | reverse complement strand
GTTGTGACACATGGCAGATCCTGGCAGCCCTCACGACGGAAGTATCGTCACCCATGTGATCGATCAACGCCACAAAACCATGGTCCAAGACATCGATGTGCATCCTCACTCCTCCTTGTGCTTCGTCACACACGCGTAAGCGTTATGAGCGTGTATCGATTCGAAACTCTCCACTTCTACTCGATACCAAAAGATCCTCTCATCCGCGTTCAGTTTCAATGCGATTTCCCTTGCCACGTCCTCGACGAATCGGGGATTGTCGTATGCCCTTTCGGTGATGTATTTCTCGTCGAGCCTCTTGAGTATAGTATAGACCGGCGCACTCGCAGCTTGTTCCGCGTATTCGATGAGCTCCTCGAACCAAACCAGCTTCTTGGATCTTATATGTATCCACGCAACGGCACGTTGGTTGTGCGCACCGCGCTCGCTTATCTCTTTTGAACAGGGACAAAGCGTGAGTATGGGGACACCAACACCCACGAGGAAATCGTACTTTTCAAAGGTCTTTTGTCCTTCGATCCTACAGGTGTAACTGAGAAAACTCTTCTGACCAGAAACGGGGGCCTTCTTAACCACGAAGTACGGGAACTCTATCTCGACCCTCGCCGTGGAGGCTTTCAATTTGGTCCTCAGCTCTTCGAGCATCTGTTTGATGAGTTTTGGATCGATTCCCAAACGGTATTTGTTCAAGACTTCCACGAACCTGCTCATGTGAGTTCCACGGAAATGCTCGGGCAGATCCACGTACATGTTGATCTTTGCCACGGTGTCTTGATAACCGTTGGTCTTGTCCATTACCGTTATGGGATAGGAAAGATGCCTTATCCCGACTCTCTGCAGATAGACGTTCCTGTCATCCCTTTGACTCTGTACGTCCTTCATCGTTCGATCCCCTGTACGTGACGAAAGAGTCCGCAGTTTCCCAGACTGTCACTTCGTAGAGTCTCCTTCTCTCATTCCTCAGGAGTGGTTCAAGCTTGCTCCAAACCCATCTGGCTATGTTTTCAGCTGTCGGCTGAGGAATGATCTGGTTCAAATAGTTGTGATCCAACAAAGAGATCACTTGTTCGTTCACCAAGCGCTTGAGCTCCACGAAATCCATGACCATGCCCTCTTCGTCTGGGAGTCCAATCAACGTGACACGCAGACGATATGTATGACCGTGGAGGTTTTCACACTTGCCTTTGTACTTTTCCAGCCTGTGGGCTGCATCGAACACGAAATCCTTTGACAACAAGAACATCGCATCACCTTCTCAAGAACAGCGCTGCAAAAAACATCGCACCTTGAACGAGAACCATGAGTGCTCCGGGCGGTGCATCGATGCCGAGGGATAGGAGCAGCCCCAGAACTACGCTGATCGAGGAAAGCAAGGGAGCAAAGATGAAGGCCCAACGGTAGTCCTTAAGAGAGATGGTCGCTGTCGAAGCTGGAATGATCAAGAAAGCCGAAACGAGTATCACACCAACAGTTCGAACGCCTACAACCACGCTGATTGCGAGGATCACCAAGAAGAGCTGGTAAACAAGATCTATCTTTGGTCGCATCAGTCTGGTAAAATCTTCGTCGAACGTGAAATGAACTAAGGCATCCTTGAAAAAGATGTTGAAAAAAACAACGATGCCCGTGATCATCAAAAGATACAACAGATCGCTGTTGGTCACAGTGAGAACATCGCCAAAAAGCTGTGATGTTAAGCTTCGTTGCTTCTTCGCAACGGAAAATAGGACGATGCCAACAGCCATGGTCAAAGAGAAGAGAACGCCGATCGCCGCATCTTCGCCCAAGCTTCTTCGAGAAATCCTTCCGAGTAAGAGAGAGACCAGCACACAAAGGATCAATGCACTGAAGAAACTCGAGAAACCTAAGATCACACCGATCGCCGCCGCGGCGAAACCAACGTGGGCGATCGCATCACCAAAGAACGCCATCCTTCTGAAGACGACATAAACGCCCATGATAGCAGTCGAAATGGCCGTCAAGATCCCAGCCAAGAGGGACCTTTGATAGAGTTCGAGAAAACTCATCATTCGCCTTCACCGTGCCCGTGTGTCAAGGGTTTGACACCGTAACCGTAGAGCTTCACCAAGAAAGAATCCATCGAGAACTTATCCTGCGAAGAGATGTGGCAGACGAGCGTTCTGTTTATGCAGAATATCTGATCGCTGAAATCCATCGCGAAACCAACATCATGAGTTACCATCAAAACCGTGGTTCCGTCTTCTACAAAAGATTTAATCAACAGATAAAACTCGTTCTGACTCTCGTAATCGAGTCCCGTGACAGGTTCATCCAAGACCAACAACTTAGGTTGTGAGACGATGGCCCTTGCGATGAGCACCCTTTGCTGTTGCCCCCCGCTCAGGGTGGAAAAGTTAACCTGAGAGAACTGACGCATACCGACCTTCTCCAGAGCGGTCATGATCAGATCTCTTTCGTTTTTCGCTTCGCGAAGACCCATCTTCACGACGTCGTAGACTCTTATTGGAAAGAACCTTCTGAAACTCGAACGTTGGGGCAAATAACCTACGACGTTTCTCTGAAGGTATTCGTAGTTGGGTTGATCGAAGATGTAGACGCTACCACGAGCGGGCTTCAGAAGGTTCATGATCGTCCTCACGAGGGTGGTTTTGCCACCGCCGTTGGGTCCTACGATCACATACAAACCTTCCTTCTTTATTGAAAAGCTCACATCTTTGATCACTTCTTGCCCGTTCAAGACGACTGTCACGTTTTCCACCCTGAGTGGTTCCAAGATTCGTTCCTCCGGATTCATTTTATCATCAAGAGTTTGTGTACAATAAAGGAGAGGTGACGAACGTGGAAACGAACAAACGCTTCGAGCAGGTCAGGGAGAGGCAGAAAAGATTGGAAGAAAACATGGCACACGTTAAGCACAAGATAGCCATCCTGAGCGGCAAAGGTGGGGTTGGGAAGACAACCGTCGCTGTGAACACCGCTGTCGCGCTCGCCGAGGAAGGTTTCAAGGTGGCATTGTTGGATCTGGACCTTCATGGGCCAAACGTACCGCGCATGCTCGGAATCGATGACGCTCCAACTGCACGCGATGGTTTAATCGTACCCGTGAAATATGGGCCCAACATGTCGGTTCTATCCATCGGCATGCTTGTTGAACCTGAGCAAGCCGTTGCATGGAGAGGACCGCTGAAACATTCAGCGATAATGCAGTTTTTGGCGGACACGGCTTGGGGGGAACTCGATTTTATGATCTTCGATCTTCCCCCCGGAACTGGTGATGAGGCGATGAGTTTGATGCAACTGGTGAAGCTCGACGGAGTCGTCTTAGTGACAACACCACAAAAGGTCGCCTTGGACGACGTTCTGCGCGCCACGCACTTCAGCCAAGAGATGGGCCATCGGGTGCTTGGCTTCGTCAACAACATGGCTTATTTGATCTGTCCACACTGTGGTGGGAGGATAGACATCTTTGGTCAGGATTCCTCGAACGTTCTTTCGGAACTTCTTGGTCTGGAATGTCTCGCGACGATTCCATTGGAACCGAAGCTCGCAAAGTTACTGGATGAAGGAAAGAACGCTTTGATGTACATGAGAGGCTCTGAAGTCGAAAAAGCCTTCAGAGAACTCACAGCGAACATACTCTCAAAACTTGGGGGTGAACACGCATAAACCTTCTGGCCGTTGCATCACACTTCATAACGGATTTCTTCGTTTCTTTTCTCAATCCGCTCGCGCCCTTCTTCATGCGGAAGTTCAACATCGGCGTGAGGGAGATAGCGCTACTCATAACATCGATCAGTTTCTTCTCTTCCATCTTCCAGATCATCTTTGGCATGATTGCCTCCAAACTCGTAAGCTTGAAGCGTGGTTTGTTCGTCAGTATGCTGATCACGATTGGCTCGATGGCGCTGGTGGGTTTCTCCTTGAATATCGTTGTTTTACTCTTGTTCTTCTTGGCGGCTTACTTCGGTAACTCCGCCTTCCATCCCATTGGAGCTGTGATGGCAAGGGGAAGCAGTCCTTATTCTCTATCGATCTTCGTCGCTGCGGGGACATTGGGAACAGCACTGGGCCCAGTTTTTGTAACGCAATTCGTATCACACTATGATTTTGAAGAGCTCTGGATTGTTGCAACTGTGAGCCTCGTGATCTTCTTGTTGCTGTACGTGAGAGAACCGAATAAGATGAATGTGGACAAAGTCAAAGATCGAACCAGGTTGAGGGATAGTCTTCAGGGGCTCAGGAAAATAATCATACTGTGGTTTGTCGTGACCGTGAGGACTTTGGTGATCACCCTGTCGAACACGTACGGGCCCATCATAGCGAGCAAGAGAGGACTTTCGCTCGTGTTCGGCGGCCTTCTGTTGACGCTGGGAATCGGGCTCGGTGTGGCTACAACGATGGTGGGCACGTGGATGAGTCATAGATTCGGTAACCACATCACGAATCTTGTCAGCTTCGCTGGAATGGCGATCGGCGTTCTGATCCTCTCTCAACCAGTGTCTGCGCTCCTACTGGTCGTAGGCTATCTGCTCGTGAATGGATGTGGCTATCTCACCATGTCCACAAACGTTGCTCATGCACAGCAATTGATGCCCGAGAACGCAGCGCTCGCATCATCAACTGTCATGGGTTTCGCTTGGGCGTGCGGTGTCGCACTCAGATATCTCTTGATACTCCCGTTCGGTGATAACATATCAGCACAGCTGATGGTACTCTTCGCGATTTCGATCATCATGGTGCCAGTCTCGATGTTGAAAATCGAGAAGAACGGTGCGGTCTTGAACGGGAGGGAAGCTTCTTGAAAGAGAGAAACTTCGCTCTCTATTACACGTTGCTTTACACGGGCATCGTTATGTTTCTCTGGATCGTTTTCAAGTCGTTCTTTCAGATATGTCTCTTCAGCTTCATAATCGTGATGGTTGTCGATGCAATAGCAAGCCTGCTGAAGAGGTTTTTCAGATTGACACATAAAAGAATTGCCACGGTCTTGGCTTTGGTTCTGTTCTTCCTTCTCTTCGGCTGGGCTCTCGTTGAAGTGTTACCGAAGGCGATCACACAGCTCGCCGATTTCTATAACCTGATGGCAAAGGTGATCCGTGAGAAGGCTTGGCAAGAATACCTTGCTCAGCAGGAAGGTCTTGCAGGACTGTTGAACGACCTGGCCGATTACTTGGTGCCGCATTTGGATAAGTTGTTGGAGTTCGTCCTGAAATGGATAGCAACCAATGCTCCGAACTTCTTTATCGTTATATTCTTCACGATCTTGTGTGGAATCTACGCCTCTTTCTATGCAGGGGCGATGGCTCGATTCGTCCCGAACCTCTATCCGGCGAGCTGCAGAAACATGGTGAATGAGTTCGTGAACGACTTCAAGGTGAGCATGAGGAAGTTCATAGGTATCTTGGCGTTGAACGCGCTGATAGTTGGCCTGGCTTTTGGCGTTCTTTTCGCGTTCCTGAGCCCGCGTTTTGCGCCACTAATTGGAATATGGGCCTTCGTGACGAACTTCATACCCATAGTTGGCGTTCCTCTCGAACTGGTGCCGATCCTTTTGTTTTCTCTCACTCTGGGTTTGGAAACGCTCCTGTGGGTGTTCGTATTTGCGGTCATAGTTCACCTTTTTGTGTTCGTGTTGTTTTTCGAGGTAACGAAGACCACGATGCGAGTCAATCCTGTTTTGATGATTCTATCGATCGTGCTTGGAGGCATGCTGTTCGGCTTTGCTGGTGTGTTCGTCGGTGCACCCATGGCGGCGTATGCCACGATCTTCTACAAACACTTTTTGAAAGCAAGGTTTGAGGAAACATGAGTATGAAGAAGTTCCTTTTGGTTCTGTCTTTCTTCCTCATCGTGAGTGTACTCGCGCAGAGCTTGGAAGATCTCGAGAAGAGCTGGCTTGAACTGCTACAGAGGGTGGTCCGTGAACCCGACTCGGACGAACTTGTAGAACTCGGTAGGAAACTTTCTGCCAAGAGAAGGCTCGCACAACTCGAAACTTTGAAAGACTCGGTTCTCGAGGAGAACCTCGACAAATTCGTGGCGAACTTGTCCGAAATGAGTGAAACGAGGGACGATCTTTTGGACGAGTGCTTCGTGCTTTTTCCAAAGTTGAAAGCAGACGTTGCGAGTTTCGAGCGCGGTGATAATTCCAAGTTGAACAGTGTTTGCGCTCTCTGGAAGCTCGGATACAAACCCGTTGTTCCACAAGGTTTCGCAGCGTGGCTGGTTCAAACGTTCTTGAGTGATCCTTTCTTGATCGATTGGAACTTGGTGTTCTTTCTGAAGAATTCTTCAAACAAAGACGTGATCGCCAAACAAATCAGGCAAGAATGTGAGAAACTGAAGGATAAGGAGAAGGACTACCCAGCTCTGTACAGACTGATGGTCCTTGCAAAACAACTCGATGGAGCTGATTCTCAGCTCGAAAGTGAACTTAGCAGGTACATAGAACTCATGACGAGTCTGGAAAGATACTCATCTGAACGTCTTTCGAATGAAGAATTCGAGAAGTTCTCAAGGGCCCTCAACAACTTGAATTTAAAGAAGGACAACTTGAAGGCGATCCTGTCACACCTTGCAGCAAGATCTGGCATTCAAGGCTCTTCAACGAAAGGGCTTGAAAATCGCAAGAACCTACAAAAACTCATGACGCGCTGGAGATTTCGCATCGACTTAATGATCCTGGTTCCCTCGGCGTTCTTCCTAACGTTCTTCTTCTTGCCTAGGAGATGGAAGATATCGTTCTTCGTGTTCTTTAAGGCTTACAAGATTGCGATAAAGCTTTCCCAAAAGGAGCTCAGCAAGGATCCCACCGACATACGCTTGAGGACTCTGCTCGCCATGTTCTACGAGCGCATCGGTGAGAACGAGAAGGCATTTCAGGAGTACAAGATTGTACGCGATCTATCACGTATGGTCAAGAAAGATCGGATCCTCCCACGTGCGTGACCTTCGAAGAGACCTTCAGCGCACTTTTTTCCCACGCTCCTGACATGTAGAACAAGAGTTTGAGCACACTCCTGAAGGCCATATCGCTCATCATCCCGAGCCAGGCGCCCAGAAGACCGAGGCCCATCTTCACCGAGAAAAAGTACGCCAAAGGCAACCTGATGGCCCACATCGAGACGGTGGAAACGATCATTCCGAAGGTCGTGTTCCCAGTCGCCCTCAGCACACCGTTCATGCTGGATTCCAGCGCGAGGAAGATTTGAAAAATCCCAACCAACCGTACAGGTATCTTCGCAAGCTGGACGATCTCAGCTTGACTGGTGAACAAACTTATCAAGAGCTCGGGGAAGAGAAAGATGAACACACCCGCTGAGACCTGTATCAGCGCAGCTATTATGAAACCCTGCTTTGCCACCGCCGTGACTTTGTCGAGCCGTCTTCTGCCGTTGTACTGGCCCACCAGCGTGGTGACCGCCACCGAGATGCCCCAGCCCGGCATGAAAGACAGTGACTCGATGTTGATTCCGATCCTATGACCAGCGTACGCCATTGGACCAGACGCCAAGAGTATACTCGCGAAGATCAGTAGACCCGAAGAGAACATGAAGTTCTCGCCAGCAGCTGGTAAACCAACCGAAACAATGTCTCTGAGGTTCGTCAAATCCAACTTGATGACTTTCCTTATGTCTTCGTCGAGGTGAGGGTTTTCCATGACTGCAAGTAAGAGCACAAACACGCCCACGAACCTCGAAATCACTGTGGCCAGGGCTGCGCCCAAGACTTCCATACGTGGAAAACCGAATTTACCATAGATCATAGCGTAGTCCAAGAAAACGTTCAGCAAGTTCGCAATCCCTGTCGCGAACATGGGGGTTTTCGTATCACCCGAACCGCGCAGAGCGGCACCCAGGACCGCCATCAATGCCATGCTCGGCATGCCAAACAGGATCGTTTTCAGATACGTCGAAGCATACTCGAAGACAACCTTGTCCACGTTACCGAAGATTCTCAAGAAATTCGAAGAGAGCGGAGCCAACCCCATGAGAAGGGCCGACCAAAGTAAACAGAGATGCACTCCGTTCCACAGTGAACCGCTCGCCTTGTGTTTGTTGCCCACACCTGTTGCGTTCGAAACGATGACGTTCACACCCACAGCCGCTGCCACAATCACGACCTGGAAAACGAAGATCAACTGGTTCGCCAATCCGGCTCCACTCATCGCTTGCCACGACAGATGTCCCAGAAAGGCTGTGTCAACCATTCCAAACAGCATTTGAAGCGAGTTCTCGGCCATCGACGGAATGGCAAGCTTCAAGAGCTGTTTCGAAATGAATCTCAATTCGTCTCCACGGACAGATTGTCTCAGCAAAGAATATTTCAAGTTCTCCACCCA
>JAPYWY010000060.1 GCA_028276125.1 Pseudothermotoga sp. | reverse complement strand
CACCAGCACCTTCTTCCTCTCTCTATTTTTGGGCTTCAGCAAGAGGAAGGCAGAGCTCGTGTCTTTGAACGGTGAGGATTGCGCCGGACGGCCGTCTTTACAGTTCTACGATCTCAACTTGCTCACGAACGTCATAGTTTCGACGGGTACCGGGGCGATCGTTTTCTACACGCTCTACACGTTGGACGTTCGAACCGTACAGCAGTTCGGTACGGACAAGTTGTACCTGACGGTTCCCTTCGTCTGTTATGGTGTCTTCCGCTACATGTTCCTCTCCATGCGCCGAGGCGAGGAAGATCCGACAGACGTTCTAACCAAGGACAAACTGCTGTGGTTGGCGATCGGACTCTGGTTCTTCAGTGTGATGATGATTCTGTATTTGGGGAGGTAAAGCGATGGAAAGTTTTCTCATTCTGCTGACGGCGTTGACCGCGAACGCGTTGGCAAACGTGTTCGTGAAGATGGCGGCTGTTTTGTTGGCGAAAACCGAAGGTATCGTAAGCTTTCTGCTCGGTTCGATGAAGAATCTCTACATCTGGCTCGCCCTCGTTTGCTTTGCCGTTGCCTTTGTTCTTTACGCGGTGAGCTTGACAAAACTGAAGCTCAGCGTTGCGTATCCGATCATGACAAGCGCGGGTTTCCTCTTGGTGTCGCTCTTCTCTCATTTCTTGTTCAAAGAGAGCGTAACGGTAACGAAGATCATCGGTATGGTCGTCATCGTAGCGGGAATCTGGCTTGTTTCAATTTGAAGGGGGTTTTGTATGGGCAAATCGAAAGTGTTCGTGTTGAGAACAACACCCGAAGGGGTAATCGAAGACATAGCACGGTTGCTGAAGGAAGCCAACGTCGATGTGCTTCTCGATAAATCGCGCCCAGTGATACTGAAGGACAACATCTCTTGGCACTTACCTATGCCGTCGTCCAACACGACACCGTGGCAGCTCGAAGGAACAATATTGGGTTTGAAAAGACTCGGGTTCGAGCAGATCGTCGCCGTAGAAAACAAGACCGTCGTGACGAAACCGCAGAAGGGTGCCCAATTGAACAAACTCGCATCCGTGTACAAGAAGTACAACGTACCGATCCTCTACAACTTCGAACCGAGCCACATGAAGTGGATCGATTACCGACCCAAGTGTGAGTTGAACGTGTTGTACAAGATATTCCCCGAGGGAGTGAAGATACCTGACTTCTTCATGGGTAAAAACATCGTCCATCTGCCAACGATGAAGTGCCACATCTACACGACGACCACGGGAGCCATGAAAAATGCTTTTGGTGGTCTTCTGAACACGAAGCGCCATTATGCGCACAGTTGGATCCACCAAACGCTCGTTGACCTTCTGAAGATCCAGAAAGAAATTCACAGCGGCATCTTTGCTGTGATGGATGGAACCAGTGCTGGGAACGGTCCAGGTCCGAGGACACTCGTTCCTGTCAGAACGGATCTGATTCTGGCGAGCGATGATCAGGTTGCCATAGATGCCCTCGCAGCGAAGATAATGGGTTTCGATCCGATGTCGATAGATTACATTCGCATCGCGGACGAGCAAGGCTTGGGCAACGGAAGGTTGGAGAACATCGAGATCGTTGGTTACGACGTGTCGAGTCTGAACTATCACTTCAAAGTTGGAGACAACCTTGCGAGCAGGGTTGGGGATGTGTTGTGGTTTGGTCCTTTGAAGAGGCTTCAGCATCTGTTTTTCAGAACGCCTTTGGTTTATCTGTTCGTGCTCGCTTCAGAAGTTTATCACGATGTCTTCTGGTGGAACCTGAAGGGTAGAAAAGTCCTCGAAGATTGGAGGAAATCCAGCCCATGGGGAAGACTGTGGGAGAGTTACACGTGAACAGAAAAACACTTCTCGTTCTACTGACCATCGTGGTTCTCTCGTACATAGTGACCTCAGTTGGGTTTTGGATGGTGGAGGACACTTTCAGCATAGCTGGAAGGATCTTTCTTTATCACACGCACCGTAAACTGATCGAAGGCGTTGGACCTGCACCCAATCAGTACAGGTATGTCCCATACCCGCTTGTAGAATATTTCTTCAAACATTCGCCGATCAGATGGTACAGCAACACCTACGTGAAGCTGAAACAGTGGCTCGGGTTCGACGCAAGGGAAATCGTCAAGAAAAACAACCGTCTCAGCTTGGACGCACATGTACCACTTGAAGAGAGAGAAAAAATGTTGACGGACATCGAGAACTTTCTCAGGGAAAAACTTTTGCAGATCACGAAGAATTCACTCATAAGTAATGCCATACTTACAGTTCTGAACAACCTCGGTTGGAGAGAATTGGTGAGGGATCCTTTTCAAGCCTTGGAACAAATTTCTAAGGAACTTCCGAGTGAGATCACGGATGTCTTCGACAACGACAGCGATCTGACCAAGGTCGTGAATGGTTATGCCACGATGAGGTTCACGTTCACGATCTTTTTGCTCTTGATCATTTACACATGGATGAAGTTCTTCGTTCGTGAGTTTACTGCCTATGTTTCTCTCTTCGCATATTCCATCTTTCTTGCCTTCGGGTACGGGGACTTTGCTCAGCAGGAATTCATCGTTTCTTTATTCTTTTTCGTAGCTGGTTTGATCTTGATATATCGCAGGAAACCCTGGTGGACCATGTTGTTGCTCGTCATCGGCCAATGTTTCGTCAGAACGGACCATGCACTGTTCACGGCGGTGATCTACAGCCTGTTCAACCTCTCACGCGAGAAGAAAAAACTTCTTCAGCAAGGCGTATTGGTCGTGATCCCAGTTCTCATGACCTTCGTACTCAGCAAGGTGCTCTTCCCAAAATCTGAGTACTACACCTCTGCCGCGATGATCGTGGAAAACGTTCAAGATCCATGGGCGTTGGTTTACCCTCTTTTCTTCTTCGCACTGCCACTCTTTTTTGTGAGGAACATTGAGGACAACGATTTCTTCAGAAAAACCTGGCTTTGGATGATCCCCTTCATTACGATGAACTTCGTCATGGGGTGCGCGAGGGAAGTGCGGCTCTACTTACCGATCATGGCGTACATCTTCCCGGTGTTTTGGCTCGGCGCCGAGTCGTTGTATAATCGAACCGAAAAGTGAACAGTGGGGCGTCGGAGGGTACCGACGAGGTTCAAAAGGGAAGCCGGTGAAAGTCCGGCGCGGGGACGCCACCGTAACCGGGGACGAAACCCACGAGAGCCACTGGCGTAAGCCGGGAAGGTGTGGGGAGTAGGATGATCCGGAAGCCGGGAGACCTGCCCTTCGATGGAAACACCACCTTCTCCGGAACCGAGAAGGTGGTGAAAAATTTTGCCGGGAGGTGTTAGTATGAGGAAGCTCGTGACTTTGGTCATGCTCATCGTGTTTCTCGCTCTGGTGTGGTCTTATCCGATCACGGTTGTGGACGACGCAGGAAGAACAGTCACGATCACGCAAAGACCGCAGCGTGTCATTTGCGCTGCCCCTTCCACAACGAAATTCTTGCAGTACTTGGGCTTGGAGGACAAGATCATCGCGGTGACGAACTGGGACGATTTCGAGGCCGAGAGGATCGGAGATCTGTTCCCAATAAACTTGGAAAAGATCGTCAGTCTCAACCCTGATCTGATATTCACCTTCGGTGGCTTTCAGTTGCCTGAGGTTGTCAAGCTCGAACAACACGGCCTGACAACCGTGGTTTTGAACGCCAACAGTGTGCAGCAGATTTTGAACGATTTGGTGTTGGTGGGGACCATCATGGGCATTCCAGAGAAAGCCAAACAGCTCGCCAACCAGTTGCAGGAACGTTATTTGAACATCGCCAAGAAGGCCTACAACATACCTTTCGACAAAAGGGTGAAGGTAGTGTTTTTGATGGACATCCCCGGTCCGGACGTGAGAGAAGTTTGGACCTGTGGTCAAGGTTCGTACCTGAACGATTTGATCACTCTCGCCGGTGGAGCCAACATCGCGGCACTTTTCACAGGGCCGAACGGGTTTTTGCCCATCTCCCTGGAATACATAGTCTCACAGAACCCAGACGTGCTGATCGTGACGAGCTACGTTCCCAACTCTGAGGAACAGATCAAGGAGAAGATCTCCAACCATCCGATACTCAAGTCCTTGAAGGCGGTCAAGAACAAGCGTATCTACGTCTACGACAACTATTTGCTCAGTTTGCCGGTTCCACAGTTAGTAGAATACATAGAGAAATTCTACAACGACTTTTATGGTGGTAAATGATGAAGCTTGGTAAATGGCTCGCCCTCACAGCGACTTTCGTCGTTCTCGTTCTTCTTTGCTTGTCCGTTGGATCGGTCAAAGTTGATTTTGCTGATGTGCTCAGAGCTTTGTTCGACCAAACTTCCAAGCACAGATCGATCGTTTGGGGTCTGAGACTTCCTCGTGTGCTCATGGGACTCGTGGCGGGGGCGAGCCTCGCGGCCGTCGGTGCCGCGTTTCAAGGTCTCTTGCGCAACCCGTTGGTCGATCCTTACCTCCTCGGTGTATCCTCCGGCGCCTCCTTTGGTGCGGTCTTGTCCATCTATCTGGCCACGATGAGTGGCTATCGTATCTTGTACAGATTGCCGACCTTCAGCTTCGCGTTCGCCATGGTTGCATCGCTGACGGCGATCGTCCTCGCGAAGAAGAATGGGACCGTGCCGATCGTGGAGTTGATCCTCAGCGGTGTCATGGTCAGTGTGCTGTTCAGTTCTGCTACGATCACGCTGTTGATGCTTATAAGGAGGAACATAACGCACGCTTACGTTTGGTTGTTTGGAAGTTTGTCTGGTATGACCTGGGACGATTTGCTCAGTCCCTTCATCTTTTTCTTGATCTTCTTCTTGGTGAGCTTGGGTTTATCACAACAGTTGAACGCGATGGCGATAGGTGAGGTTCAAGCGAAAATAAGTGGTGTGAACACAGAATTCGTCAAGTTGATCATTTACAGCCTTGGTAGCCTCGCCGCCGCTTCGGTGGTGTCGAAAACGGGAGTGATAGGTTTTGTGGGACTCATCACACCACACATGGCCCGAAGACTCTTCGGAAGCGATCACAAAGTCTTGCTCATCTCGAGCGCCTTGGTCGGTGCGATCCTACTGTGCGTTTGCGACGCGATAGCGAGGGTGATGGTGAGCCCTTCGGAAATGCCAATAGGTGTGGTTACGGCTTTCGTTGGAGTGCCCGTCATGCTGGTGCTACTGAAAAAGGGTGAAAACCATGGTTGAAATCATTTTGAAAAACGTCGATTTCGGTTATACGGATGATCTGGTTTTGAAATCGATAAACCTGCAGATCGACAAAGGCGAGTTCGTTTCGCTCATAGGTCCCAACGGTTCGGGTAAGACCACCCTTCTGAAATTGGTAGCAGGTCTGTTGAAGCCAACACGTGGGACTGTGATGGTCAGGGGGATGGATCCGAGTAAGGCGAGAAAAAAGCACTTTGCAAGGATCGTGGGTTTCGTGACGGAGGATCTCAATCCCATCTATCCGTTCCGGGTGAAACAGATAGTGTTGACTGGAAGGCTTCCGTACAAGAGCAGTTTCTTTGCATCTTGGGACGAACTGGACTTTCAAAAGGTGAAGGAAGCACTCGTGAAAGTCGACGCACTGGGGTATTTGGACAGATATTTCAATCAGTTGAGCGCGGGTGAGAAGAAGCGCGTGTCGATCGCTCGTATCTTGGCTCAAGACACACCCGTACTGCTCTTCGATGAGCCCACGGCCCACCTGGACCCTGGACACGCCGTTGAGGTGCTCGAGATAATGAAAAAACTTCACGCGGAGGGGAGAACCATCTTGGCGGCTTTCCACGAGATAAATTTCGCCGCGAGACTTTCCGACAGGATCGTGATGATGAAAGAAGGAAAGATATTCGCCGAGGGAAAGGCAGAGGAAGTGTTGACGGAAGAAAACCTTGAGCAAGTTTACAACACCTGCTTCAGGATAATACGTGATCCTTTGTCGGGGCTAGCTTACGTTGTTTACTGAGTGTGCGAGCCGCTCATCATCTCACGTTGGATTTGTAAAGCCCTTTCCACCTCGCTCATTCCTATGAGATTGAGTTTGACCAAAAGTTTTCCCAATACGAGACGTTCCGTCATCCCGCTTTGAACTTCCAAGGCTCTTTTCAGGTCTTTCGAGCTCATCATTCCCAGAGCGATCAGGATTTCTCCTAACTTCATGGGCGGCTGGACTCTGAGGATTCTACCCCCACACTTTTCACACCTTGGGAATTTCTGTAGCTCCAAAGGTGCGGCGGAGTAACTTACGTCACCACAATCTACACATTTAAACTTGTACGCCATCCTGGCCACCTCGTTTTCCAGACCAAGTATAACTGCGGCACTCAAAAATTGCTGATCGTCCGCTCAAAAACCTCAAAGAATCAGCGGGCGAGTCTGAGAGAGGTCTTAACTTGTACGGATCCTCTATCGAGGGCTTCCTCAACTCTTTTTCGAATCGATTCTGCAACATCCCTGTCGACATTCTCTGCAAACAGCCCAATCTTTTGACCTGAAAGGATCCTGACTTCATCGTCTCCCCTGAGAACACTCTTGAGAATTTGCATCGCCTCGCTCACTTGATTCGTTTCAATAGTGACGATCCATGTCATTCTCTTTCGGTGGGTCAAAAGTTGGTCACGAAGATCTTTGAGTTGCTGCGACGGAAAAATCTCCAGTTCTCTTTCCATTCTACGGGAAAAAGATTCGTAGAAACACAGAGCTTCGGCTTCTTGTCCAAGTTTGGTCAGAGCCTTCATGTAACTACAACACGCCGACTCGTTGAATGAATCCTGCTCCAGTACACGTTTTGAAAGGTCGATAACCTCCGTGAAGTGTTCACACCTCTCGTTGAATGATATCAATTCGAGCAGGGCACTGATCAGAAGATCCTTATAGTGTTCACGTGCTTGAACCACCCAGTCTTGATAACAATACTCAGGCAAAACGTCATCTTTGTACAATTCGACAGCTTGTATTAGAATCTGCACCTTGTCCTTTTCATCCTGGCAGCTCTTTGCGCTTTTGATCAGCCTCTCGAACTCTTCTGCGTCGACGATCGCCTTGTTGTCCTTGTCGAAACAGTATGTTCCATCAGAATAAGTCAAAATGTCCCTTCCAAAAAAGCGTCTGATCGAAGATACGGCTGTCTGCAAGCAGGCTCGAGCGTAACGTTCTTCCAAGCCAGGCCAGAAAGTTTCACACAACAATTCTGTAGGGATCCTCCGTTCGTGAAAGATGATGAAGTAAAGCAACAGTTGCCGAGCCTTTCTTGATTTAATCTCAGTTATATCGTGTACCACTTGACCGTCTTCAATTCTGGGTTGGCCGAAGATAAATACTCTCATAGTCTTCCCCCCGCGGACTTAACTCATTATAACATCTATTTGAGACTTGGTATCTCGTATGCTAATATTGAAACGTACGGGGGTAGAACGGTGCTCAGGAAGGCTCTGTTACTTGTAGTTTTGATCTTGCCTTTGACGTGTTCGGCACTTCAGCTGTCGGATGCGTTGGATCTTTACCTCGAGCTGGTTCGTGAGTACGAGTCCGGCTCGATCCAGAATCCATTTCTCATCAGAACTGTAGAATCTTTGGAACACTTCGCGCTCTATCGTTACTACAGGTTCCTGATCGCTGGCAGTGTGGACAAGAGAGAAGCGATGCCCGATCTTGGGTATTACCTCAGCTTGATCTACTCCTCGTACAGCTACCAAACTGAGGAGGAGCAGCTCGCCGCAGCGTTGTTCCTTTCGTACCTTTCCAGTAGGCTCGCGAAAACACGCTTGACCTCAGACCTTGTTATGAAGAACGCCTCGTTCATCGACTTCTTCACACGTTACAGGGACGTTGTCAGCAGGGAAGCCAGATCCTTCTTCGCTTGGATCATTACCTACCAAATCGGTCTCACGGAAGAGAAACCGCCGCTGGATCTGGTTCAAAGTTATCAGTTGGAGATTTCTAATTACAGTTTCACACCTCCAACCGACTTGAAACACCTTGCCGATCTCACCACTTTCTATTCCGATCCCAACATCCAATCGATCTTGGTCCAAGCTTTGGAGAGGGTTGTAGAGAACGTGAAAAAGGACCCTACAAGAGTCTCCGCACATATAAACAGAGAAGCGGCCTTCGTGGCACGAGACATCGTCAAACCCATCACGAACTTTCAGGCGCGCGTGGCACAGACCGTACAGAGGATCACACCGGTTGCAAAGAGTTACTGGTGGCTGAGGTTCATGGTGTACGCGTTCGTGTTGCTCGTAGCGATGAAGTTCACTAAGGTTCGGACTTTGCTCTTGAACTTCGTTTTGGTGTTCGAATCGATCTATTTGTTCTTTTTCTTCGATCCGACCT
>JAPYWY010000059.1 GCA_028276125.1 Pseudothermotoga sp. | reverse complement strand
AAACAGATTGTGCTGAGAATATCTGATACACATGAAGAGTTACAGGTCCCAGCCGGTGAAAAACTGTTGGAGTACGCGAAACGTTGCTGGAAGTACCACGATACACCGATAGTCGCGGCACGTTTGGATAACACGATCGTTGAACTCACGAAGCCACTCGATAGGGGTGGTGTGGTCGAATTCATAGATCTTCGCTCTTTGGATGGCTTGAGGATATACCAAAGAGGTGTACTTTTCGTCTTGAACATGGCGCTGAAGGAGTTGTTTCCAGACTGTGAGCTGTGGGTACTGCATTCGTTGAATAACGCGCTCTACTGTGAACTGAGATGTTCTGGAAAAGTAAGGAGTGTCTCTGAAGAGGATATTCAAAAAGTGAAAGCCAGGATGAACCAGATCGTGGCACACGACCTTCCTTTTGAAAAGAACGAGTATTACAAAGACGAGGCTTTCAAGATATTCGTCCAGCAGGGAGAAGAAGACAGGATCAGATTGTTCAAGTTCAGGAAGAAGAAGACGATCAAGCTTTACAAATGTGGCGATCGTTACGACTATTACTACGGTTACATGCCCCCGAGTACGGGCACGTTGAAGTGGTTTGATCTGGTGAAAGAGAACGATGGTCTTCTGTTGATCTTACCCGATCAGAAGGACCCGCTGAACGTCTGTCCACCAAAACCTTTGCCCAAGCTCTCGTCGGTCTTTTACGAGTACGCTCGATGGCTCGATGTGATAGGTATCAGAACCGTGGCCGATTTGAACGAGATCATCTCCAAGGGGGAACGCGAAGTTGCCGAACTGATGATCATAAACGAGGCGTTACATGAAAAGAGGATCTCCCAGATCGCCGAGCATTTCGCAAACAGCAAGGCGAGGCTGATACTGATAGCTGGTCCTTCTTCGTCTGGGAAAACCACGTTCGCCAAGAGGCTCTTGGTTCAACTGCGCGTCCAAGGTTTCAAACCTTTTGTCGTATCCCTCGACGATTATTTCGTCGACAGAGAACTCACCCCGAGGGACGAGCGGGGAAACTACGATTTCGAGGCTTTGGAAGCGATAGACCTGAAGCTTTTCAACGAGCATTTGCTGATGCTCATAGAGGGCAAAGATGTGGAACTGCCAAAGTTCGATTTTAAACTTGGAAAGCGCATTTGGACTGGACAGAAGATCAGATTGGACAAGAATCAGCCCATCGTGGTCGAGGGTATCCATGGCTTGAACGAAAAGTTGACCGAAAGTATCGATAAATCCATGAAGTTCAAGATCTACGTCAGCGCTCTGACTCAGTTGAACTTGGATCCCCACAACAGAATAACCACCACGGACACGCGCCTTCTGAGAAGGATCATAAGGGATTACAAGTTCAGGGGCCATTCTGCGTTGGATACCCTGAAAATGTGGCCGAGTGTGAGGAGAGGTGAAGAAAGGTACATCTTTCCTTTTCAAGAGGAAGCCGACATCATGTTTAACTCTGCCGTGGTTTATGAATGGGCTGTCTTGAAGGTTTTTGCTGAACAGTTGTTGGTTCAGGTGCCTCCCGAGGAACAAGAATACACCGAGGCATTGAGGCTGATGAAGCTGCTCGACTATTTCTTGCCGATCACGAACTTGGAAGACATCCCAAGAACTTCCATACTCAGAGAGTTCATCGGAAGGAGTGCGTTCAGATATTGAGGAGAAATTTGGTGATGATTTTTTCGTTGCTGCTCATAAATTTGTTCGCCACACAGGTGTTCTACGGGGATCAACCCATGCTCGTTTCGAGTGGGGGCTGGTTGCTGAAGTGGGACAAATTTGTAGAACTTGCGAAATATTACTTCGAACGCATGGGCTTCGAACAACCCACGGTTGGGAGCGTTGGCAATTTCAGCTACATCGTTTGGAACGGCCACACCGTTGGTTATGACTCAGGTTCGAAGTTCGTCAGCCTCGATGGTGTGAGCAAGCGCAGTGAGGGGATCGACCTCCTCGAGGCGCTGAAGATTTTTGGCTTACCGTTCGTTCTGGAACAGGATCGATTGATCCTACCGAACATGTGGATATACGAGATTCAGAAGGTTCAGGATGTCATCGATGTCAGTTACGGTGGAGAAAAAAGGTTGAGCGTGGTACAGGACGACAAAGGCATATACCTCAAGAGCGAAGGATACGTCTTCTACAAGGACGTCGTGTACAGGCCTGGTCAAATCTTGGTGCAGTTCGAACGTGCTTCGAATGAGTCGATCGAACAACAGATTGACCTCAAAGGGCTCATGCGTTTGGTCATAACCAAGGAGCTCTCCGTCACCAGGATACGCTTCTTGGAGTTGAGCGACAGCATAACGTTGAACCAAGGCGAACTGACGGTCCTGCATGCCCCGGGGGACAACAGAGTTATAATCAGACCGTACGTACCGGAGTACGATGGAGCTGACTGGCCAATCTACGCTGAGGTCAGGAAGATAGCTGAGAAATTGTGTCAGAGATTCTCGTTCAAACTTGAGGTCTGTCCTTTGATAGTGCTCCCACCGCAGACCATGACAATGTTGATCCTCGTGGAGGACCAAAAAATACTCGATGAGTTGAAGTCATTTCTGGAGGAACTCGTGAGATGAAAAGGCTCTTGCTGGTCGTGCTGATCGTTCTGTCGATGCAGCTCATGGCGAGACAGTTGGTACTCTTCTATCTCGATGATACGCTCGAGCCAGTTTCTGTTCGGCAGAACGTCGATGACGCAGACTTGGTGAAAACGATCTTCGACAGGCTGGCTTCTCCACCTGAAGGATTGAAGAGCTTCGTTCCGAAGGATGTTCTGAGGGCTTATTTTTTCGTGGAAAGTTACCTGGTCATCGATCTGAAGAGAAGCCCCATATCCATGTTCGACTTCACGCAGGAACGGTTTTTCGTGCATCAAGTCCTGAGGACGATCTTCGAGAATTTTTCTGGGATCGATGCTGTGTACTTCTTGCTGGATGGTTCGAGAAGGGATGTACTCACAAAGATGGTGGATGTGAGGTTTGGGTTTGCAAGGCACTTTTGGAGCCGTTGGCCTGTGGAAGGTGAAAAGTAGTGGACTCGGTTCAACCTGGTGACAGAGTCTTAGCGATGTTTGAAGATGGTCGTTCGTTCCTCTTCAAGATTCAAGATGGTAAGCTCCAGACACACCACGGCATCATAGATCTGACATCGCTCGTTGGTAAAAGCTATGGAACTGTCTGTGAAACACACACCGGGGAGCGCTTCTACATCATGAGGCCTCGCTTGGTCGACGAGATATACAAGATGAAACGGCAGACGCAGATAGTCTATCCCAAGGACATAGGTTTCATTCTGTTGATGCTCGACGTACACGAAGGTAAAACGGTCATAGATGCGGGCGTCGGCAGTGGTGCGATGTGTGCAGCGCTGGCTCGAGCAGTGGGAACCAAAGGCAAGGTCTATGCGTACGAAAGGAGAGAAGAGTTCAAGAAACTGGCGCAAGAGAATCTGACGAAGTGGGGTTTGGCAGACAAGGTTGAGATCAAGTTGAGAGACATCTCTGAGGGTTTCGACGAGCGGGTGGATGCGATCTTTCTGGACGTCCCAGACCCATGGAACTACGTTCGACAATGTTATGAAGCCTTGAACGGTTCTGGAAACATCGCGATCGTGTGTCCCACGACGAACCAAGTCCAGCATGTGCTCGAGGAGATCTCGAAGTTTCCGTTCGTGAATGTGGAGGTCTGGGAGAGTTTGTTCAGACAGTACAAGCCGGTTGCGGAGAGACTCAGACCTTTCGACAGGATGGTTGCGCACACCGCCTACATGATATTCGCACGGAAGGTTATGAACGATTGGAGGGATTGAAATGAGGAAAAACGTGTTCGTCGTTGTCGCTGTGGGTATCGTTGTACTTCTCACGACATGGCTTTTGAGTGGTGCCGTGACTCCAAAAGATGTGGACAAGGCCTTGACCCCTTTCTACCAAACACTTTCGTACATTCTCAACGCTTATTACGAGAGGGACAACATCAACTTGAACAAACTGATCGACTCGGCGATAGATGGTCTGGTGAAAGGTCTCGGTGACGATTTCTCTTATTACGAGGCTGCCGAAGAGGTTGAAGAAAAACAGATCGAGATGGAAGGTCAGTACGGAGGTCTCGGCATAGAAGTGACCTACGACAGCGAATACAAAGCGGTGAAGGTCATCGCACCCATGTACGGAACACCTGCTTGGCGCGCGGGCTTGAAACCTGGCGACAGGATCGTTTCGATAGACGATCAACCCGTCAGTGAGATGCAGTACATGGAGGCGGTTCGAAAATTGAGGGGTCAACCTGGTACCAAAGTGAAGATCAAGGTCCTGAGGGAAGGCGTCCAGGAACTGTTGACCTTCGAGATCGTCAGAGAGGTCATCCAGATCGTACCAGTGAAGTACGCTTACGTTGAGACACAGAAGGGACGCATCGGTTACATCATGATCACCCGGTTCGGTGCCAAGACATCTCAAGAGATGGCTTCAGCCTTGGATGAAATCTTTCAGAAAGGCGTTCAGGGAATCTTGTTGGACCTCAGGAACAATCCCGGAGGTTATTTGAACAGCGCGATAGACGTTGCAAGCTACTTCGTGGACAAAGGAGTCATCGTGAAGACGAGGAACGCTTACGGCGTTGAGGAAGTGTACGAGTCGAAGGGCAACAAGTATCCCAACGTTCCTGTGGTGATCTTGGTGAACAAGGGTTCCGCTTCGGCATCCGAGATAGTCGTGGGAGCTCTGAGGGACCACAATGTGGCCAAGATCGTCGGCCAGAGGACCTTCGGAAAAGGTTCGGTCCAAACGGGATTTCCTCTCGCCAACGGTGGCACGCTGTACTTAACGACGGCAAGGTACATGACGCCTTCCGGCAAGGATATCCACAGGATAGGGATCGAACCGGACGTCGTGGTGGAAGAAGAGAGTGAAAGACCGAGGGAAACTCTGGTGTACGACTACACGAAGAAGGTCGTCGAAGTCAATTTGGAAGATCCTTTCATCGCGAAAGGTTTGGAGGCCTTGTTGGAGCTGATCAAATGACGTCTTTTGGCTTTGCCACGATCTGCTTTTCGATCTGCTTGGTCGTGGCACTGCTTTTTCAGCTTCAGCTTGGGACTAAGAAGGACTTGATTCGGATAGAACCTTTTCCAAAGGTGACGTTGGTCTCACCTTTTCAAAGCTTTCTTTTCACACTTAAGCAAAAAATGGACCTGTTGATGGAATTCCACAAGTTTCCAATCGTGAGTTTTTCGGTTCCTTCGCAGGGGCGAACGTTCGCGGTCGTTAGGATCGAACGATTGGCGGACTACAATTCTCTCTTGGCGAAGGAAAAGGGTGAAAAACCCTTAGAGAACACGGTCGAAGTGGAGATCGCAGGCTCCAAGAAGATTGTTCGTGCGAGTTTTGAAAAGAACGGCGTGAGAATAATGTATTCTGCCTCAATACTGTTGGGTGAAGAAGGGCAGGTACTGACGAGCCACTCAGATGTTGCGAAGGTTCTGATCCAGGTTTTGAACGGTGAATCGCAGCGCGTGGATGTCAAAAGGAGTGGAGAAGAGTACGTGGAATCTTTGAAAGTCATCGCTTCAAGGTATGGGATCGAGGTGTTGGCGACGAAATGAGGATTCTGAAATCCCTCTTCGTGAGGGACGCTTTTCTCAAAGTTGAAGAGCCTTGGTCCTTCTTGATCGCTCTGATCACATTGAACATGGTCGTCATCGGGTTCTGGAGAAATTTCCAGCTCACCGTTCTTGGAACCAATCTTCCGGTGAAGTGCATCGAGCTGAACGTGCTCTTTCTCATCTACATGTTCTTGCTCTGTGGTCTTACCTCGCTCCGTCTGGGTGTTCGAAGGGCAGTTTCTCTGCCCTTGCTGTTCTTCCCCTACATCTTCACTCCCGTTTATGCCGCGGCGCTGGCTTGGTTCAGGCTCCCGAAGGCCTTGGCCTTCACGATCGCGTTCGTTCATTCGATCCTGCTGGAGGGTGAGCATGATCCGTTGGTCTTGTCTGTGAGGATCTTTGCTTACGGCGGTCTGCTCACGGTGGTGAGATACTGGATATGATAGGCCTTGTGGTGAGATATCCTCGGACCCTGATGGTCATCTTCCTGCTCTCAACGTTCTTGTTCGGCTTCTTCGGGTTCAAGAAGATCTCCATAAATTCGGATTTGACGAATTTAGCTGACAAGTTCGACGAGAACTACAAAGAACAGATAAGCTTCTTGTCTGAAAAACTCTCCTCGAACACTCTGGTGGTACTCGCGTACGTGGACGGCAACATCGAGAGGGCGAAGAGGGCAGTTGAGCTTTTGAAAGAACGGTTCGAAGAAAGTGGCTACGTTTCGGAAACATTGAAGCTGGACAACCCAGAGCTGTTCGTGAAGTACGGATTTCTGGGACTCGACACAGAAACGTTGCGCAGAGTGCAGAGTGCCTTCGCATTTGCCGAGGGAAATTTTCTCGATTTCTCTCACTGGAGAAGCGTGTTTGCCTCTCTTTCGATGTTGAACGACCTTGCAGAGGAATACATGAACAGGAAGGGTATCGAGCAGTACATATTGCTCTCTCCGGACAATCGTTTGATACTCATCAACTTTACTTTGAACTCGAACTTGAGTGATGTCAACGCCATCTACCGAGCTGTCCTCGAACTACGTAACATTGCGAGAGAGGTGAGCAAGGCTACGGGGACGAGGTTCACCTTCACGGGAACGCCCGCAGGCGTGTACGAATCGAACAAGCAGGTACAGAGAGATTTTGCGATCACTTCCATCGTGTCGTTGTCTGGAATAAGTTTGATCGTTTATTTGGGTTATGGGAGTTTGACTGTGTTGCTCTGTCTTTTCCTTTCGATGGTGATTGGCATGTGCATGACGCTCGGCTTGGCGGGCCTGCTCGTCAGCGAGATCAATATAGTGACTTCCTTCGTGAACGCGATGGTGTTGGGACTCGGAATCGACTATGGGATCCACGTCATGACGAGAATTGGTGAGTATTCGAGACTGATGGAGATCAAAGAAAGCATCAAAGAAACACTCTCGGAGTTGTTGAAACCCAGCCTAACAGCCCTCTTGACGACCATCGGTGCCTTTGGCTCGATGTACTTGGGACTCTCGAGGCCTTTCGTTCAAATGGCGACCTTTTCCATTGTCGGTATGAGCTGTTTCTATCTGACGATGATGCTTTTTCTTCCATCACTGGTGGTGACCTTGAAGGTCAGACCCACCGAACGTGAGAAGTTCATGTTTTTGAGAAAACTTTTCTCGATGAGTAAGACAAGGAGATTCGCACTCGTAGTTTCTTTAGTCCTCATCGTGTTCGTTCCGCTGGGAATTTTGAACCTGAAAGAGTATTGGTACACTCCCCCAGGCCTCGTCGCCAAGAACGCCGAATCTGCCGTTGCTTTCGCCGAACTGAAAAGGAGTTTTCAAAGGGTTGGTTTTGGGGAAATATGTGCCGTAGCGAAGGATTTGGAAGAGCTGAGACGGTTGGACCGGTTGCTCAAGACTTCGGATCTTTTCATTCCACCCTTGTCCGTACTCAGCTTGATGGAGTTCTCAAAGTTCGACGGTAACGAAAGTGCACAGGACCTCTACGCCAGTCTCAGCGAAACCGTGAACAATCCTTTCCTGCTCGCAGTTTTCAAAAGGATCGGGATGTACCCACAGATACTCGACATGCTCAGGCTTTTGAAAAGTTCAAAAGATCTCAGCGATGTACTGAGCGAGCTTCAAAAAGACGTTCCTCTCTTCTTCTATGAGAGGGACGGCCGCACGATGTACGTTCTCTACACGGACACAACGAAAGACCTCTACAAGGACAATCGATTGAAGGTCGTTCACAACTTCCTCACTGCGAACGGCGTCAAATCTTTTGGAACACCGATGATACTCTACATGGTCATGGAGGACATGAGAAAAAGTATGTACTCGATTACTCTTTTCACCATCTGTGGCATCTTTCTCATGCTATTGCTGAGTGTCAGATCTTTCAAAGGAAGTCTCTTGATCACGGTGGGAGTTCTACTTTCAATAGTTGTCATGTTTGGTGTGGGGGCGCTGTTCAACATCCGCACCACGTTCATGACGTTGTTGTCCATACCTTTGCTGCTTGGTCTCGGTGTGGACAGCCTCATCCACATGAGACACGCGGTCCTGAAGAACGACGAGACACACACCTACAGGACTTTCAAGTCGGTGTTTTTATCCATCGTAACGACGATAGCTGCCTTCGGTAGTTTTTCGACGGCTCAAGGCCAGCTCTTGAGGGAATTCGGTATCCTCATGGGAATAGGATTTGCGATCTGTTTCTTTACGACCATGCTTTTGAGTTTCCATGCTCTTGGGGGTGGAAGTCGTGAAGATAG
>JAPYWY010000116.1 GCA_028276125.1 Pseudothermotoga sp. | reverse complement strand
GTCAGATTGCATCGACCCAGGAAGGTTTGACCCGCAGATTCAAGTCTTCATCCCTGAGAAGAACAGATCTGGTAAGTTGGAGGACTTTTTCAAACGTGTTCACTTTGAAAAAGTTGGCAAATTCTTCATTGTAGTGTATTATCAAAACAGAGAGAACCTTGTCAAGGCGAAACACCTGTACCAAGCGATTCTTGTGAAGGAATGTCCTTTGGTACTGGTGCAGAGGCTTGAGGCGATTTGCGGTGAAACTGGATTGAGCGAAGTTCTGGGGGCGAAATCTTGGGCTGTAGAGTTTTAGTCGTCGATGATTCTGACGTGTTGAGAAAAATAGTCAGTTTCAACTTGACCAAGGAAGGTTATGTTGTTGAAGAGGCACGAGACGGTTTGGAAGGTTTGGAAAAGATGAAATTGAACAAACCGGATCTCGTGATCCTGGACGTCATGATGCCACACCTGAACGGTTTTGAGGTACTGAAACGCATGCGTGCCGATCCTGAGCTTTCGAATGTGCCGGTGATCATACTGACCGCCAAAGGTGGAGAAAACGACGCGAAAATGGCCCTGCAGAGTGGGGCGAACGGGTTTCTCACCAAGCCGTTCAGCCCCGTGAAACTCGTTGAGGAAGTGCGGAGAGTGACGCGGTGTGGTGGATAGCTTTGAGGCGCTGTACAAGAAACTGAACCATTTGACTCAGATGACATCAGATGACAGAATGCTGAGCAAGAAAGAACTGTTCAGCCTTTTGGAGCAGGTTTTGAACCAAATGGATCAGTTGCGCAACGAGTACACGAAGCTCCTGCAGGACCATTTGGAAGAGTTGTCCAGGACTTACCAAGAGATAGCAACGCTCTTTGAATTGAACAGCATGTTTGCGAGCGTTGTCGACCCCTCGGAGATCTTTGAGCCATTGACCCAGACGCTGAGGCAAACGGTACCGTTCGGAGCAATCATCATCGATTTGACGGTACTGGGGAAGGTTCTGAGTTACGAAAAAAGCTTCGAGAGGCAAGATTTGATCTCTCGAGCGAGGCGTTTACTTGAAACTGTTGAGGGTGTTGTTCTGATAGAACCCGAGCATGGCGCCGAACTGAAGAACTTGCTCTCCGTTCCCGTCAGCAGTGGTGGAACGAACTGGGGTCGCATAACGTTGGTCGAAAGGGAAAGTGGCATCTTCACTGCGGCTGACAGAAAGATACTCGAGGCTGCGGCGTTTCAGCTGGCTGCAACGTGTGAGAGGTACACCCGCTTGTGGAGAGAGATCGAGAGGCAGAGGATCCGAGAACAACTGGAGATCGCCAAGCGCATTCAGACGAGTTTGTTGCCGAAGAGTTTGCCTCGAACCCGCCACTTTGAGATCGCAGCCCAGATGGTGCCAGCGATACAGGTCGGAGGTGACTACTACGATGCGATCTCGATAGGACAGTGCGTGTTCGTGACGGTCGCAGATGTGTCCGGCAAAGGTATTCCCGCGGCATTGCTCATGACGTCCTTGAGGAGCACGTTGAGGGCACTCGTGAAGAACACTTTTGGACTCTCACGTTTGGCTGAGGAGTTGAACAGAGTTTTGTGTCAAGATCTCGAAGAGGATAGGTTTGTAACCATGGTGCTCATGTGCCTTCATGAAAACGGTGAAGCCCATCTCATAAACGCGGGGCACAATCCCATCGTGCGCGTGCGCGAAGGTCAAGTCGAACTGTTGGAGGCTCGAACGCTTCCGATGGGCATCATGCAAGATGTGAGTTACGAGGAGACCAAGTTTCAGTTGCACTCGATGGATACATTGGTGATCTATACGGACGGCGTCACGGAAGCACGAAACCCAGCTGGAGAAGAGTTTGGTTTGGAGAGACTCACGAATGCTGTGAAGAAATGTTGGAATGTGAGCGCTGAGGAAATGATGAGAAGGATCGAAGATGAGCTGAAGCTTTTCTGTGGTGATGCACCGCAACATGATGATTCGACGTTGGTAGTGGTAAAATATTTAAGATAAAACTGAACTCTGAAAACGGGAGGTTGGAACATGTCTGGTCACAACAAATGGGCGAACATAAAGCACAGGAAGATGGCCCAGGATGCGAAGAGGTCGCAGCTCTTCACGAAACTCATACGCGAGTTGATCGTCGCAGCTCGTGAAGGTGGTGGAAATCCCGACACGAACCCACGCCTGAGGGCTGCAATTGAGAGGGCAAAAGAGGCGAGCATGCCCAAGGAAAACATCGAACGAGCCATCAAGCGCGGGACGGGAGAAATAGAAGGTGCCGAATTCCAGGAGATAATCTACGAAGCTTACGCCCCAGGTGGAGTGGCACTCTACATTCGAACGTTGACGGACAACAAGAACAGAACGGCGCAGGAACTCAGGCACATTCTGAGCAGGTACGGTGGCAGCCTCGCAGAGCCAGGATCGGTAGGCTGGGTGTTCGAGAGAAAAGGCATAGTGCAGATACCGAGAGAACAGGTTGCAAACGTTGAAGAGCTCATGATGATGGCCATCGACGCAGGTGCGGAGGACATAAAGGACCAAGAAGATCCAATCAGGATCATGACGAGCCCCGAAGACGTGATGAAAGTCAAGGACACGCTCGAAACGAATGGCTACAAGGTCGAAGCGACCGTGGGTTACGTCCCAAAGAATACGGTGAGGGTTACCGGCAAGGATGCCGAAAGACTCTTGACGCTGTTGAACGCACTGGAAGAGATGGATGACGTGCAGGAAGTGTTCTCGAACTTCGAGATGGACGACGCCGAGATGGAGGCCCTCTTGGCACAGCTTGGACAATGAGATTTTGCCTTGCCTTGCTGTTGCTCGTGGCGTTCATCGGTGCCGCTGCGACGGTCAACTTTGATTACGCGTTGGGCAGTGACGCTTATCTTGGCGTAAGGATAGTGCCACGCGTGCAATTTTGGCGCGCCGACGCTGTCCTCGATTTCCCCTTTGGGCTGAAGCTTTCAGGAGGATGGCTCATTCCCATCACTTCTCCGCTCGAGAGTTTGAAGTTCCTCAACGTCGACCTCGATCCTGGAGGGGTACGTTTCAACGCACCGTATCTGCTGCAAACAAGTTTTGCGAACATCGATTTTCACGAACGCTCCTTGGTAGGCTGGGCCTTCAATGGGAGCCTGGGTGCAGTGGTTGGCCCGGAGAGCGCGCTGTTCTTCAAAACTTCATTCTTCAGCGTGTGCATAGATTCTGAGGGACAACGCCATGCGGGACTGAGTCTACCCATTGGTCCGATGGAGTTGAACGGTTTTACTTCGAGCCGTGGGTACGGTTTCGGTGTTCTCTTCGATCCGTTCATGTTCTTCATCATACCGGGCAACGGTTTTCGGTTTGCGGTAGAGAGAAAGAACGTCTACTTGATCGGACAATATTTGGATGGGAACTTCTCCGTCTCCATGGCCTGGATCGGTGATGAAGAGTGGTTCCTCCTCGGTACGGATGGGATAGAAGCGAGGTTGAAACTGGGCAAACTCGCTTTGATGATAAAACTACAAAAGGAGCGATGGTATGCAGGACTTTCTTTCCCAATCGTCTGGTGAACTGCCCATGGAGGACTTTCAATGGTTTGTTAGGGAAGTTCACAGACATTTCGGACTCGATCTCAGTGGATACAAACCACACCGAATGAAACGTCGCATCGAGATATTGATAAGGAAGTACAGACTGTCCTCCTACCAAGAATATCTACGCTTGCTGTTGACAAACAGTTCTGTGAAGGAAGAGTTCCTCGACAAGATCACGATAAACGTGACGGAATTCTTCAGAAATCCTGAGAAATGGTGGGAACTCAGGGATAAATACCTTCCAGAGCTCCTCTCTTTTTCAAGATCGAGATTCAAGGCGTGGAGCGCTGGTTGTGCGAGTGGGGAAGAACCTTACTCACTCGCCATACTCCTTGAGGAGCTGAACGCGCCTGCCGGGGCGTACGTTCTTGCGACGGATATAGACGATAAAGCCCTTCAAGAAGCCAAGAACGGAGTCTACGAATCGCGCTCGATGATAAGCACACCGAAGGCGTACGTCGATCGTTACTTTGAGATCGTCGATGGCATGTACAAAATCAAAGACGTCGTGAAGAAGCGCGTGACGTTTCAGAAGCACAACATGTTGCAGGATCCTTTCCCGCAGGGTCTCGATCTCATCGTGTGCAGGAATGTCGTCATCTATTTCGAGGAAAACACGAAGGCGCAGCTGTATCAGAATTTTGCCAAAGCTTTGAGGCTCGGTGGCATACTGTTTGTTGGGAGCACAGAGCGCATTTTCAATCATACCGAGATAGGTTTGAAGATCGTGAGCCCATTCTTCTATCGAAGGGTGACGTGAATGTTCTGGGTCACTTTCGTCGTGTTGATAGATCAGCTCAGCAAGATGTTGGTGGAGAGGTTCTTGACCATTCCAACCTTCGTCGTTCCAGGGTTGCTCTGGTTCAGTTACACCAAGAACACTGGTATAGCTTTCGGAATGTTCGCGAGGTCTCCTTGGATCCTTTGGGTCACCTTCTTCGCCACGTTCTTTCTCGCGCTCGTCCCAAAGTTCGTCAAATGTTCGACGTTGACGAAGGTGGGCTTGCAGATGATCGTGGGTGGTGCCATTGGGAACGTGATAGACAGATTCAGGCTCGGGTACGTTGTGGATTTCATAAACCTGAGGTACTTTCCCGCCGTCTTCAACGTGGCAGATCTCTTCATCACAATAGGGGGTATACTCGTTCTTGTGAGTCTCTTGAGGGGTGAGCAGCCTCTTGACGATAAAGGTGGGCAAGAATGAGGCTGGTCAGAGGCTCGATCTTTTCTTGCTTTCCAGGTTGCCGAAGGTCATCTCTCGTTCCTTCCTTCAGAAGTTGATACGGGACGGACAGATCAAGGTAAACGATAGACTCGAGAAACCGAGTTACAAGGTCAAGGCCAACGATGTGATCACACTGCCGGACCGACCCATGCCTCATCAGATAGAGATCTCACCAGAGCCCATAGAGTTGAACGTTCTGTACGAAGATTCTGACATCATCGTCGTCAACAAACCCGCAGGAATGATCGTTCATCCGATTCCCTCACACACGAGCGGTACGCTCGTGAACGCTTTGCTCTATCACTGTAAAGACCTGCAGGGTATTGGAGGAGAACTCAGACCGGGTATCGTCCATCGTTTGGACAAAGACACCTCCGGAGTCATGGTAGTTGCCAAGAACGATCTTGCTCACAGGTCACTCTCACAGCAGTTCAAGAACAGAGAAGTGTTCAAAATGTACCTAACGCTCGTGCAAGGTAAGCCCGAAAAAACTGAAGGTGAAATACAGATCAGTGTGGCGAGACATCCCACTCTGAGGGTGAAGATGACCGTCGCTTCGGAAGGAAGGATTGCCGTAACTTTCTACAAAGTCTTGAAGAGTTTCGACGATCTCGCTTCCCTCGTCGCCGCGTATCCAAAGACTGGCCGAACACACCAGATAAGGGTTCACATGAAGTACATCAAGCATCCCATATTGGGAGACAAGCTCTACGGTAGAGCCGATCCCGTCCCCGTGGAACGGCAGATGTTGCACGCTGCGATTTTACAGTTCAGACATCCAAGGAGAAACGAACGGATGAAGTTCATCGCCCCGCTTCCTGAAGATTTCAAGGATGCGCTGAGACGTCTGCACGAGGAGTCATCGAAATGATCCTCTGTTTCGTGTCGCCATACTCGTTCGACGGCTCGGTGATCCGACTGGAGCAACTGATAGAGTT
>JAPYWY010000267.1 GCA_028276125.1 Pseudothermotoga sp. | reverse complement strand
AGTTTGCAAAAGAAAGAGGTATGAAGTCTCTACTGCTGGCCGACACCAACTTTCACGCTGCCGTTCGTTTCAATGTGCTCTGTCGAGAGAACGGTCTGATACCAATCCACGGTCTTCGAGAGGGACGGAAGATCTTCTACGCACGAGACCGTGAAGAGTTCGAGGAGCTGGTGAGATCCTACAACGAGAACCGTGAGCCATGCCTGAGTTCCTTGGACATTAAAGACGTGAAGCTCGTACGGTACTTGGATCGATCTTCTTTCGGGGCGCACCAATTCATGGCCCGTTTGGTCAACTGTGAACCATGCGAAGAATGTAATCCCTCGGGCGAGTTTCCCGACCCTGCAGAGGCTCTGGGGGCGCGCCGTTACGATTTGAACGTCAGTCACAAGCTTCTGAACCCACCGACGGGATGGCTCGAAGAACTCTTCGAAGGGCTTGACACCGAACGCAAGAGGAGACTGACGCGTGAGGTTGAAGTTGTGAGAAAGCTCGGCTTTGAGTCGTACTTCTACACGGTGAAACGTGTCGTGGACATCGCAAAGCAGAACGACATCTTGATAGGCCCCGGCAGGGGAAGTGCTGTGGCAAGTCTTTTGGCCCACCTTCTGGGGATCACATCGATCGATCCGATCTCTCACGATTTGATGTTCGAAAGATTCCTGCACGAAGAACGGAGAGAACCACCTGACATCGACATCGATGTGGCAGACCAGCAGCGAGACAAGCTTCTCGGTTTGTTGAAAGACTCATTCCCTTACTTCGCCCAAATCTCGACGTTCGTGACACTGACTGAGAAGAACCTCTCCAACGAAGCGAAGAGGTTGAACATCAGGGTGAATTCAGAAGTGATCAAGATTCTCGTCGGACTTCCCCTGAGAAGAAGTGTTCATGCGGCGGGAATAGTCCTCGCGGCCGAGCCACTCAACCTACCGCTCGTACCATCCTCCGACCAGCCTGTAACTGAGTACGATATGGATTCTCTCGAGCGTATCGGCGTGGTGAAGATAGACGTACTTGGTCTGAGAACTCTGACGGTTCTTGACAAAATACGAAAGCGCGTGAATGTGAAAAAGATGCCTTTCAACGATGGGCCAACTTTCGAACTTTTGAGACGCGGAAACACGTGTGGAATTTTTCAACTTGAGGCGGAGACGGCGAGGAGCCTGTGCAGGCTGATAAGACCGAGCAATTTACAAGAGCTTTCCATCCTACTTGCGCTCAACAGACCCGGTCCACTCGCAGCCAAGCTGGAAAAGACTTACGCCGAACGAAAGAGAGGTTGCCACTACGCTGAAGAAGACATGTTCACAGAAACACATGGTGTCATCGTCTACCAAGAACAGGTCATGAAGCTTGCCATGGAGGTGGCAGGTTTCAGTGCTGCGGAAGCGGATCTCTTCAGAAAAGCGATTTCAGAAAAGGACCCGAAGATCCTCGAACCAGCGCTGGAGAAGTTCCGAGTCAAGCTCCATGAAAGAGGCTACAAACCGAGTTTTGTGGAGAAGCTGTGTGACATTCTCGTCAAGTTCGCCGGCTACGCCTTCAACAAGTCCCACAGCGTGGCCTACTCTCATCTGAGTTACGAGCTGGCGTATTTGAAAGCTCACTGGCCGAAGGAGTTCTTCGACGTTTACATTCGCGAGCATTCATCCGAACAGTTTAAAGTCTTCCTCGCGGTGCAGGAGCTTCGCTCGTTAGGCTATGAAGTGCTTCCGCCATCCGTGAACTTTGGAGGTTCTGAGGATAGAATTTTCCGCTTACCTTTGGAAACCGTTGGTGGTATCAATGAACTCACCGCCCGCACGTGTCGAGAGCTGGCTCCCTTTTCCAATTTGAAGGATTTTGCGGAGAGGACCAAACTATCCACTTCGACGATCCAAAAGCTCGTTTGGGCGGGAGCTTTTGACGAACTCTATGGGAGCAGACCGGCCGTCTTGGAAGACTTTGAAGCGTTCCAAAAGGGATTCGACCAAGAATTGAACTTGGTCGCCGCCAAGGTCTTCGGTAAACAAGCTGAGAGGAAGCAGAGACTCTCGTACGACGAAATCGATCTAGCAGAACTTGAAGAAAGAGCCTTCGGTTTTGCCCTCACGCCTCTCAAATTTGAGAATGAAAAGAGGTTCGCACCACTCGCCGAGGTGTTCGCCTCATCACGCATCTTACCCGTCGCGGTGAGAGTTTCGAAAAACTTCGCGAGCGATGGATGCACGATCGTACGTTTGAAGGATCGTCTTCCTGACGGGTACTACGCGCTGATACTGACTCCCGAAGGCCGGATCGTTCAACAAAAAAAGCTTGACGAGGTTCGGCGTGTCGTGTACGAGATGCAGAATTGTTTCGACGAACGCGACTTAGAGAGAGCTTCGGAACTAGAATGTGTGGAAACGACTCTCTGCGGGAAGAAGGTCACATTACTGGGTTTCAGACCGCTTTTGGATTGGTACAGGGTCGATCTTGCATAAACAGAGTGTCGAACGCACTTGCACGCTTCGACACTTTTTGATATACTTGAAACGGTGCAGGCGTAGCTTCAAGCGGTGGAGCGCCGCCTTGGTAAGGCGGAGGGTGTGGGTTCGAGTCCCACCGCCTGCTCCATTTTATTTCTCATGGACCAACTCGCCTGCCACGTACACCGCGACTGGGTCTTCGCCCAGATCGAGAGGATTTTTCTCGTAGAGGCAGAAGTCCGCAAGAAAAT
>JAPYWY010000057.1 GCA_028276125.1 Pseudothermotoga sp. | reverse complement strand
CGATCATCGCTGTGGCGATGTTCGTCGCACCCGTTGGCGGACAACTTCTGATCACTTCGAGCTTTGGAGAGTTCCGCGGAACGGGAAACAGGGGTCCACACTTCCACATGGGAGCCGATTTTTCCACGCAGATGCGCTCGGGAGTTCCAATACTTGCAGCTGCAGACGGTTGGCTCGTGAGAGTCGAGATCGACGAAGATGATATCTATGGAAACGTTGTTGTATTGCAGCACGAGAATGGTTTTCGAACCCTATACGCACATTTGAGTGATTTTTCGGGGAAGATCAAAAGCATCATCAACAGCGTTGTCACTGAATTTGGAAGGAGAAGGATCGTGGTGGAATTTCCAGAAAGGAACATTTGGTTCAAAGCTCAAGAAGTGATAGGCTATTCTGGACAGACGGGTGAGGCAGCCCAACCTCACTGTCATTTTGAGATCAGAAGCATCGACGAGACAGTTTGCTACAATCCTTCAGACATGCTGAACGTTCCAAAGCCTTCGGATGCCAAATTCACTGTCAGAGGCTTGATGATAGATAACGAAAGGCTGAACTACGTTGAGAACGGGGTGTACAGATTCCGCGGAAGTTGGCCAAAGATCGCGATAGATGCGGCCACGAGCGTGGGCAGGAACGTCATTGGTCTCAGATCCCTAAAACTTTATTTCAACAACGATCTGGTTTACCACATCGACTTCGGCGAGATACGTCTCGACGAGTTCAACAACGTTTGGACCGTGTACACCGAAAATTCCGTGTCGGACGGATACAGATACACCGCGTACTACAAGTTGTACCCAGACAAAAGCAGCAATGTTGTGAGGCTGAACAAGTTCCCAGAACTCGGACAGCTCCCTTCGAGGACGAACGTTACCATAATCTGTGAAGACGTTTGGAGGACCGAGTACGAACTGAAATTCGTTTTGGAAAGAAGGTAGAGAACATGTGGTTCTTCGGGCGAAAGAAAGTGAAGAACCTTTCGGTTGACCCATTCTACAGACAAGGTAACTACTTGGTCGTGTATCTCAAATGCTCGAGGTGCGGGGAATACTTCCGCAGTCATTTGCGTATGGGTTACGACTTCATAAACGATTACGACAATCCATCCACTCCCTACAGGATTGATAAAATCTACGTTGGTTCGAAGTGTCCCAACAAGTTGCACCTCACCGCAGCCTTCAGTTCGAGCTACAGAGTCAGGACCTTCAGCCTGGAAGGTGGAGAATTCGTGAGCAAGGAAGAATACGAACAACACACAAAGGAGGCGGAGAAATGAAGAGGTTGTTCACGAGCGAGAGTGTCACGGAAGGTCACCCGGACAAACTGGCCGATCAGATATCGGACGCGATCCTCGATGCGATCCTGCAGCAAGACCCCAACGCGAGGGTTGCGGTCGAGACGCTCGTCACAACGGGTTTGGCCGTCGTGGCAGGAGAGGTCACGACCGAGGCGTACGTGGACATACAGGACATCGTGAGACGCACGATCTTAGATGTCGGTTACACGAGGGCAAAGTACGGCTTCGACGGTGAAACGTGTGGAGTTCTGACCTCGATCCACAATCAATCTCCCGACATAGCTATAGGAGTCAACAAGGCGCTCGAGGCACGGGAGAAGAACCACCTCGAGGACGAATACGACAAGATCGGTGCGGGCGATCAGGGCATGATGTTCGGTTATGCGACGAACGAAACCCCAGAATACATGCCTCTTCCGATAGTACTTGCCCACAAGCTTGCCATGAGACTCGCTGAGGTCAGAAAGAAAAAGATCGTACCGTTCCTCAGACCCGACGGCAAGACGCAGGTCACGATCGAGTACGATGAGAACTGGAAGCCCGTGAGGGTCGACACTGTTCTCATCTCAGCGCAACACGAGCCCGATGTGACGATCAACGAGCTCAGAGAAGCCCTGATCGAGCATGTCATAAGACCAACGATACCGCAGCAATACTGGTCCAATGAAATAAAGATCCTGGTGAACCCAACCGGAAGGTTCGTGCTCGGAGGTCCGTCGGCGGACACGGGTTTAACGGGGCGAAAGATCATAGTGGACACCTACGGTGGATGGGTGCCACACGGAGGCGGAGCGTTCAGTGGGAAAGATCCAACCAAGGTCGACAGATCCGCGCACTACATGGCCCGCTACGTTGCGAAGAACGTCGTTGCCGCAGGCCTCGCAGATCGTTTCTTGATACAGGTAGCTTATGCGATTGGTAAAGCCAGGCCAGTGTCCCTCATGATAGACACCTTCGGAACGGCAAAAGTGGAAGAAGAAAAGTTGAAGAAGATCATCCTTGAGGTGTTCGATTTCCGTCCTTTGGCGATCATTGAGAAGCTGGATTTGCGCAGGCCTATCTACAGAAAAACTGCGGCTTATGGCCACTTCGGCAGGAACGATCCCGACTTCACTTGGGAGAGGCTCGATGCCGTTGATGAGCTCAAGAGATACTTCAACCTGTAAGGGAGGGAAAAACTGTGGCGAAGAAAGTTAACAAGTCGGCTCTGAAACGCGTCAGACAGTCCAATGAAAGAAGAGAGAGGAATAGATCTTACAAGACAAGGATGAAGAACGCCATCAAGCGTGTTGTTGAAGCCGTGAAGGCCAAAGAGGAAAGGGACAAGGTCATGCAACTGGTCAACGAGGCGATCTCGGCCATAGACAAGGCCGCATCCAAGGGCGCCATCCACAAGAATCAGGCCGCGCGCAGGAAGTCCCGCCTCATGAACCTCGTGAACAAGAGTCTTCAGGCGGTTCAAAACTGAAAAGTCGATAAACTTAAGGCGTTTTTTCTTGTCTGTTCCAGCACCTGGAATTCAGGTGCTGGTTTCGCTTTGATGGTAGAATTTTAGTGGAGAAGTGAAGCATGAGGAGCCGAATTTTGTTCCTGCTGTTTTTGCTCGTGCTGTTCTCGGGACCACTGATAGTTGGCTGGAACGGTTCTTTGTGGACCGCAACTGTGTGGTATGCTTCACTCTTGACCGTGAGCTTCACCTTCATGAAGCTGGAGCATCTCGGTCCGCTGTTCGTGTACAGAAAGGGAATCATATTGAGGAGCTTGTTGTACTTACTTTTGCTTTACGGTTTGCTCGCTGTAACGAGTTTGGTCTTCCCAGAAGAATCGAGCGTGGTTCAAAAGATGAGTTTGGATCCAGCCATGATCGTCTTGCTCGTGATCCTTGCGCCTTTGGCAGAAGAGGTTGCCTTCCGTGGTTACGCGCAATCCGTCGCCAAGAAGCGCTTCGGCACGAACGGAGCGATAATCGTGACGTCTCTGTTGTTCTCGTTCTTTCACCCGTTTTCCGTTTTTCCTCAGATATTTGTAACGTCGTTGCTACTCGGAACGATAAAGGAGGTTCACGGTTCTCTTGTACCTTGTATCATAGTACACTGTCTAAATAATGTGGTGGCACTGGTTGTGTCTTTATGAAGAAAGAAAGGAGTGATGCGAATGTTCGATAAATTTTCAGAAGGCTCTGCAAGGTTGATCGTGGAGGCCCAGAAGGAAGCCATTGAAATGGGACATTCTTACGTCGGAACCGAACACATTCTGCTCGCGATACTGAAGCAGGATTCTCCGCTGAGCGAGTCACTCGGTGAAATGGGTGTCACCTACGCGCGCGCAAAGAACGAGATCATATCGATGGTCGGCATGGGCATGAGAGGTTATTCGAGTTCGCCCCAGATGACGCCCAGGGCCAAGCGTGTCATCGAACTCGCGTACGAAGAGGCGAAGTACCTGGGGAGCGAGAAGATACAGCCCGAGCACATCCTCTTGGGGATCATAAGAGAAGGCGAGGGCATAGCCGTGCACGTGCTCAGGAAGATGGGTGTGGACCTTGGAACGCTCAGGAGGATAGTGGTTGAAAACTCCCAGCAGCGTGATTCGGACTACGATGTTGAGAGAACGTCCGACAACCCTTCCGTCAGACACCTGGAAGGTTTTGGCATAGACCTCACGGCCCTTGCGATGAAAAACCAGCTCGATCCGGTCATAGGCAGGGAAGAAGAAATAGAGCGCGTAATGCAGGTTCTCGTGCGAAGGAAGAAGAACAATCCCGTGCTCATAGGTGAGCCTGGCATCGGTAAGACTGCGATCGTGGAAGGACTGGCACAACGAATCGTTGCAGGGGAAGTTCCAGAACCCCTCAAGCACAAGACGATATTCTCTCTCGACGTTGCCGCTCTCGTGGCTGGTACCAAGTACAGGGGCGAGTTCGAGAAGAGGATGAAGAAGTTGTTGCAGGTTGTCAGTCGCGATCCAAACATAATACTTTTCATAGACGAGATACACACGATAGTTGGAGCCGGTTCGGCCGAAGGTGCTGTGGATGCCGCGAACATCTTGAAGCCTGCGCTCGCGAGAGGCGAAATCAAGTGCATAGGTGCGACAACACCCGACGAGTACAGGAAATACATTGAGAAGGATGCGGCGCTCGAGAGACGTTTCCAGAAGATCTACATCAGAGAGCCGAGTGCTGAGGAAACGCTCGAAATCCTCAAAGGTTTGAGGCACAAGTACGAATCGCACCACAGGGTCAAATACACCGACTCCGCACTCGAAGCAGCGGTTTATCTGTCGAAACGTTACATCACAGACCACTTCCTGCCGGACAAAGCCATCGACGTGGTGGACGAAGCTGGCGCGAGGGCACGTTTGAAGAGTTTCGTTCTCCCACCTGAGATACAGCTGCTGAAGTCGCACTTGGAACAGGTTAAGAACGACAAGGAGCTCGCCGTGTTGAACCAAGACTACGAGAAGGCCGCAGAACTGAAAGAAGAGGAGAGAATGCTTTCGGCACAGTTGAACGAAAAGTACCAGGAGTGGAGAAAGACCATCGAGTCTTCGATAATAACCGTCGATGTTGATCAAGTCGCGGAGGTCGTGTCGAGTTGGACGGGTATACCCTTGATGAAGATAGAAGAGAGCGAGAGCGAAAAGCTGTTGAACTTGGAAAAGGCTTTACATCAGCGTATTGTGGGTCAGGACGAAGCCATAAAGGCCATAGCGAGGGCCATAAGGCGTGCCCGCAGCGGCTTGAAAGATCCCAGGCGTCCCATCGGTGTGTTTTTGTTCCTTGGACCCACGGGTGTGGGTAAGACGGAGTTGACGAAGGTGCTCGCTGCTTACCTCTTCGGCGACGAAAAGGCGTTGGTGAGATTCGACATGAGCGAGTACATGGAGAGGTTCTCGGTGTCAAGACTGATCGGAGCACCTCCAGGCTATGTTGGCTACGAAGAGGGTGGTACGCTGACAGAAAAGGTCAGACGCAGGCCCTTCTCGGTCATACTGTTCGATGAGATCGAGAAGGCACATCCAGATGTGTTCAACATCTTGTTGCAGATCATGGACGATGGTCGATTGACCGACTCTCAGGGAAGAGAAGTGGACTTCAAGAACACGATCATCGTGATGACAAGCAACATCGGAGGCACGTTGATAAACAAGTCTAAGAGAACGCTCGGTTTTGTCTCACAGGAAGATGCGCAACGTGACTACGAAGAGATGAAGACGCTCGTTCTGGACGAGGTCAGGAAAACCTTCAGACCGGAGTTTTTGAACCGAATAGACGAAATAGTGGTCTTCCATCCGTTGTCGAAGGAGGACGTTTCAAAGATCATCGACATACTTGTCTCAGACTTGAGAGAAAGGTTGAAGAGCAAGGGACTCGATGTCGTTTTGGCGAAATCTGCCAGAGAGTTTTTGATAGAGAAAGGTTTCGATCCCGTTTACGGTGCAAGACCTTTGAAGCGGGCCATCCAACAGTACTTGGAAGACCCACTGGCTGAAGAGATACTGAGGGGCAAGTTCAGCTCGGGTGACGTCATAGTTTGCTCGCGGGGAAGAGATGGTTTGAAATTCACCAAAAGGCGCACAACGAAGGCGGGAGTTCTACAAGGATGAAGAAGGCTACTCACTTCGTCTGTGAAAGCTGTGGCTACGAGTCACTGAAATGGTTCGGAAGGTGTCCGAGCTGTGGTGCTTGGAACACGGCCAGGCAGGTCACACACGTTGAGAGCGAACGACGGAGGGACGTGGTCGAACCTGTCAGCTTGACGGGCATTATAACAGAGACGAAATCGGAGAGGATCCGAACGGGCTTTTCCGAGCTTGACGAGGCGTTGAGTGGGGGTTTCTTGCCAGGACAAGTGGTTTTGCTCGGCGGGGAGCCAGGCGTTGGCAAGAGCAGCCTGGCTCTCCAAATCTCATGTCATCTTGCGAGCATGTTCAAGGTGTTGTACGTTACAGCCGAAGAGTCGGCGGAGCAGGTTGGTTACAGGGCGACGAGGTTTGACTGTCGTTTCAAAGGCAACGTCGTTGTGTTGAGCGAAAACGATCCGCAAGCTGTGCTGAACACTCTGGACAACTCTTATCGCTTTTTGGTCGTGGATTCACTCCAAGCCATGTATTCGGAGCAGGTCGGTGCTTATCCCGGAAGTGTCGCTCAGGTGCGCACAGCGGCTTCGCTTATCACGGAACGCTGCAAGCAACTTTCGATCCCCGCACTGCTCATAGCACACATAACAAAGAGTGGTGAGATAGCGGGTCCAAAGATGGTTGAGCATCTCGTTGACACCGTGATCTACTTCGAAGGAGAAACGAACACGGATTTCAGGGTCCTCAGGGTCGTCAAGAACCGATTCGGTCCCTCAGGAGAGATGTGCATCTTTGAGATGACCGAGCTGGGTTTGAAACAGATAGATGAATCTTTCCTGATAGATATAGAAGAACCGCCAGCTGGCAATTGTTTCAGCTGCGTGATCGAAGGTTCAAAACCCCTCGTCGTGCAACTGCAGGCGCTCGTCTCGAAGGCGAGATCCGTCTCACCAAGGCGCGTGAGCAACGGCTACGATTTGACCAGACTCTTGATGCTGATAGCCATTCTGGAACGACAAACTCGTCTTCCTTTGGAGAGTCGAGACGTGTATGTGAACGTCATGGGCGGTTTGAGAATAACCGACACAGCTGCGGATCTGGCTGTGGCCTGTGCCATCGTTTCTTCTCTGACCGAGATCTCTCTCGGAAGAACTGCGGCCTTCGGCGAGATCAGTTTGGATGGGAGGATCAGACCTGTTCACAGGATCAAAAACCGTCTCGACGCGCTGAGCAAGGTCGAGTTGGAAAAGATACTGTTGCCCGCGGGCTCGGATCTCGCCAATGGTTTTCGCGCACTGAAAGATGTGAGATCTCTTTTGGACGTTTTGGGAGTGAGGAAGGTTGATAGCGAATGAACTGCTCAACAAGATAGCCCTGTTGTCTCCGGGTACGAAACTCAGGAAGGCTCTGGACGACATAATGTCGGCGAACCTCGGTGCGCTGATACTCTTCGTTGATGATCTTTCAAAGTACAGGAGCATCATTCAGGGTGGTTTCGAGGTGAACTGTACCTTCACACCGGAGAGGTTGTACGAGCTTTCGAAGATGGACGGAGCGGTGGTGGTCTCAGAAGATGTTTCGAAGATCTTGATAGCCAACGCACACCTCGTTCCCGATCCAACTATTCCAACGGTGGAAACTGGTACCCGTCACAGGACTGCGGAAAGGGTGGCGCGTCAGACGAACTGCATGGTTGTCGCGATCTCGAAACGCAGGAACGTCGTGACCGTGTACTACGGACCCCACAAGTACGTGCTCAGCGACACCAGATTGTTGATGGCGAGGGTATCTCAGGCTCTGAACGCGATGGAAAAGTATCGCTTCAATCTTGATAAACTGCTATCTTCTATCGATTCCGTCAGGTTTGATGCGGGTGTATCGATCTACGATGTGGCAAGGACCATAGAGAAAGCGATAAGGATGATGAGGATATACGAGGAGATCTACCCCTTCATGGTAGAACTCGGTGCGGAAGCCAATCTGATCTGGGCGCAGTTGGAAGAGGTTCTCTCGGACATCGAGGAAACCACGATGCTCTTGATCATGGACTACAGCGCGGCGGATGTTGGTCCAGATCAGGCCATGGAAGTGATCGAAAGGCTTAAACAAGAGAGGAACCTAACGGAGTTGAAGATCATCAGGGAACTTGGCCTCGACGTTCAAACGGTCGCACAGGCCGGTGAGACCGTGGTCTATCCGAAGGGTTACAGGTTCTTGACAGACACAGTGCGGATCCCCCTGAACGTGTCTCAAAACCTGGTGAGGACATTCAAGAACTTGAAGAACCTCGGTGAATCGGATCTTGAGGAACTCAAATCCGTGGACGGAATCGGAGAAAAAAGGGCGTTGGCAATCGCGTCCAGTCTTGGTATGATAAGAAGAAGGGAAAAAACTCAGAGTGGAAAGAAACCGGAATAGGAGAAGGAGGAAGGCGAGATGAAGAGAACTTACCAACCGAACAGAAGAAAGAGACAGAAGACGCACGGTTTTCTTGTCAGATCCCGTACAGCTTCGGGAAGGAAAGTGCTCGCCCGCAGAAGGGCGAAAGGTAGATGGAGATTGGCAGTTTGAATCTCCATTCTCTTCCCC
>JAPYWY010000056.1 GCA_028276125.1 Pseudothermotoga sp. | reverse complement strand
AGAAAGTTTCTTCAAGACTCTAACCGGACTCTACAACAACATGACCACGAAAAAGATGTACATCACTGGTGGGGTCGGATCGAGGTACGAAGGAGAGTCCTTCGGTGAAGATTACGAGCTTCCCAACCGAAGGGCGTACGCAGAGACGTGCGCCGCGATAGCCAATTTCATGTGGAGCTGGCGAATGCTCTTGGCAACTGGAAAGAGCGTCTTCGCCGACACGATGGAACTGGTCCTCTACAACGGTCTGCTCTCAGGCATCTCAATAGATGGCGAGCATTACTTCTACGTGAACCCATTGGAGGATTCTGGCAAGCACAGAAGACAAGAGTGGTTCAAATGCGCTTGTTGTCCCACCAATTTGGCACGCTTTTTGCCGAGCATGCCGAATTATCTGTACACGGTGTCAGACAAAAGCCTTTGGTTTCATCTCTACGAGAACAGTCACTGTGAAACGATCCTGAACGGTGAAAAGATTTCGGTTTGGCAGAACACAGATTATCCTTTCTCGAACGAAGTAGAAATACTTGTGAAAACAGAAAATCCTGTTCGCTTCGAACTGTTTTTGAGAATACCGAGCTGGGCAGAGGACTTCAAGATTTCCTTGAACGATGAAGAAGCAGACTTCAACCTCGAGAACGGTTATGCAAAACTCTCTCGAGAATGGAAGGGCTTGAACAGAATCGTACTGACGTTCAAGATGAACCTGAAATTAATACAGTCTCACCCGTACGTTCGAGAAAACATTGACAAGATAGCAGTTTTCAAAGGACCAATCCTTTTCTGCGCAGAGCAGATCGACAATCCAGACGTCGACGTGTGGACCTTCACGCTGGATCCAAGCAAACCTCTTGAGGAAAACGTGGGATACGACTCAACGTTGGGAAGAACGACATTCTTGACAGGCCGAGGCTTTGAAATTGAAAAAGGCACGCAGCTCTACAGACCATATTCGAAGCGCACCGTCAAGATAGAGCGAAACATCACGTTGGTGCCGTACCATCTTTGGTGCAACAGACAGGCTGGAAAGATGGCGGTTTGGTTGAACTGTACGTGGGCCTGAAACGGTACCGCGGTTCGATTATAAAACTCGACAAAAAGCGTGGCGAACCCGTGTTGGAGGAATTACCTCGCCTCCCAAGCGGGCTTGTTCACTTACTCTTAATGTAGTCGTCGATTGCTCGTTTTATATTTAGTGTATGCAAAGGTTCAGGTTACTCACTCAAGCCGGAAACAAAACATAAGCAGGTGTGTAACGGAGGATGGTGTAAATGAGATTGTCACTGAGAGTCTACGGCATAATACTCGTCGTCGCTGTTACATTCATAGCTGCACTCCCACTTTTCGTCGTGACAAGCTCACAAAACAAGACAACTATCTCTAACGTCTCTGAGCAGCTGTACTTACAGCAGATCAACGGCGCACTCGAGGTGCTCAAAGAGTACGTCAAGGTTGAGTACGGAACGCTCTCTTTGAAAGATGGCCAACTCGTGGACAAAGATGGTAAACCGATCAAAGACAGATTCGAAGTCGTCGACAAGATAAGCAAACAAATGGATATCGTTGCAACCATCTTTCAAGTCGAAGGCGACGACTTCAGAGGTGTTTCCACTTCCGTTCGTAGAGACGACGGAACGAGAGCTGTGGGAACTTTCCTTGGAAAGGAGAGCGCAGCCTACAAACCGATAACGCAGAGACAGAGGTACCTGGGACGAGCGAAAATCCTCGGCAAAGACTATTTCACATGCTACGATCCCATCCTTGACGAGAGGGGAAACGTCATAGGAATACTGTTCGTGGGAATACCAGAACAGAAGGTGAACGAGATCATTTCGGCTGGTAACAGGGTGTTTTTGAGGAACGGGCTCATCGTTTCTGGGATAGCTGTAGCTGCCTCAATAGTGATAGGATACTTCTTCGTTCAAGTCGTGTTGATCAAACCGTTCGAAGCGTTAACGGCGTTCATCAAGAAGGTTGCTCAGGGTGAATTGAAAGAAAAAATTACTGCAAAGTTCACAAGTAAAGAATTCTATGAACTATCGCAGGATTTGCAAAAGATGCAACAGGATTTGAACGCTTTGGTGACGGCGATATCCCACAGTTCTGAGAAGATCTCATCCAGTGGAGAACAGTTGTCCTCGTCAGCTCAACAACTGAGCGCCTCTTCGGAAGAACTTGCATCACAGATGGAAGAGGTGAACAAATCGGCACAGAACGCATCTGCTTCCATACAAGAGGTGACCAGTGGCATAGAAGAAGTAGCAGCCAGTGCGCAGAACGTATCCAAAGCAGCGCAACAGCTCACAGAAAGATCGAGCCAGGTGAGCATGGCAGCCAAGGAAGGAGACAATGCCATAAAGAGCATAGTGGAGATGATAAGGCAAGCCAAAGACAAAGCAGAGCAGACGGCTAACGTGGTAGGGGAGCTGAGCGAACAGGCGAAGAACATAGGACAGATACTGCAGACGATAAATTCCATAGCGGAGCAGACGAATTTGTTGGCATTGAACGCGGCGATAGAGGCAGCCAGAGCGGGAGAGGCAGGCAGAGGCTTTGCAGTGGTTGCGGATGAGATAAGAAAGCTTGCAGAGGAGAGCAAGAAAGCGACGAATCAGATAGGGCAGATACTTGGACAGATAAGCCAAGGGGCGATGAAAGCGGACAATGCTACGAAAGAGACGGTGCAAGTAGTGGAGGGTATGAGCAAGCAATCAGACGTTGTAGTGGAACAGTTCAACAAGATAATGGGACAGATAAACAACATGGCGAGTCAGATAGAGAGTTTGGCAGCGAGTGCACAGGAACAGAGTGCGGCTGCAGAAGAGATGAGCAGTGCGATGGACACAGCCACCAAATCGATCACGGTGATAGCGCAGCAGGTGGAAGAGATGACGCAGGCGGTGAGACAGCAGGCGAGTGCGGCACAGAACGTGAGCAGTCTGTCGGAGGAACTATCTTCGATAGCGGAAAGCTTGGTCGAACAGGTGAGAAAGTTCAAGATATAAGCAGAACACATCCAGACGGGCCCACATGGGCCCGTTTTTTGTTGGCTCATCGAACTGCCATCACAGCTGGAAATTTCTTTCGAATCGTTCGAGATCTTTGAATGTCCAGATGAGAAAATACATTAGAATTCCATTAGAACTCAGTGATTTCTTCAAATCCTAAGTCTAAGATATCAGTGAAAAGGGAGGGTTGCGCATGAGGCGATACGTCGTTTTAAGCTTGATCTTGGTGTTGGCCTATTCGATCTTCGCAGGTGTCACGGACGCTTTGGAAAGCTTCAAGAACAACAGCCCGGCGTATTTGAAACTCACGTTAGATCGCCAACAAGCGGAGGATGACTATCAAAAGGCGTTGCTCGAGGCGAAGAACAAACGACAAGAACTTTCCGCACAACTTTCGAAGCTGAAGTCCGACAATTCCCACAGAGAATCTCTGAAGAGCTTCGTTAACGATTTCATCGACACGTATTTTGCAGTGGTGGAAGCTCAGCTCAGTGTCGAAACAGCACAGCTGAATTTGCAGATCGCCCAGATCGATCACAGAGAAAAGAAGGACCTTTACGACAAAGGCGTTGGAACGCTTCAAGATTTGAAGAACGCGAGTGCCACACTCATCGAGGCGAGCAAGGATTTCGACGCTGCGAAGCTGTCTTTCGAACAGGCGAAGCGGGACTTCGAAGCCCTCATGGGTGCGAACGTCAAGGTGGAGGAACCGACGAAGGTGAATTTGAATTTTTCCCTGCCCACGGTCGATCAGTTGATGGATAAATCCCTAACGCTGGCGATGGCCAGACTGAACGTTCAAATCGCACAGATGGATCTCGACGGTTTGGTCAACCCCTCTCAGTACACGAAGAGTTATTACGAGAGGAATCTCAAAAAAGCTCAAGCCGACGTTCAATCTTACTTGCAGTCGCTGAGAAAATCCTACGAGAACCAGCTTCAAACAATCCAAAATACCATCAAGTCGATCCAGGCACAGATGGAAAAGATAGAGGTTACAAAGCTTCAGCTCGACACTGTTCAGAAGAACTTCGCAGCTGGTGTGGCTTCTGAGAGAGACGTTCTGAACGCAAAACTTGCCCACGTGAACGCGCGGAAGACTTTCTTGACACAGCTGAAATCCCTTTTGAAGAACGTGTGTGCCGTTTACATCGATACCGAGCAAGATTTCTCCAAGGTCCTTTCAACGATCCTTGGAGAGTGATGAACCATGATCAAGAAAGTTCTCTTGCTTTTGCTGTTGCCGTTGCCCGTGCTCGTGTTGGCCTCCTTTTTCAACGAGGTTCAAAAGAGATTAGAAACGGACGTGAACTATCTCTCGGCGAAACTCTCTTACGAGGAAGCGGTCTTTCAAAGTCAAAAAGACAAAAATATATTCATACCTTACGTTTCCTTAGACAAGTTCAGTTTCAACACGTCGATCTCGGAGAACACGGTGACGTACACCGTCAAGGTGCCGTTCTCAATAACTTTTTCAAACGTCGCTGGGTTCAACTTCTCCATCTCCAACAGCTGGCAGTACACGTCTTCCAACGACAAGTGGAGCGACTCCGGTTGGACCTTCTCCGTTTCGAGGAGCCTGTTTTCAAACTTCGATCTGGATCAGCTGCAAAACCAGAGGAACCTCTTCGATGTGAGCTGGAAGCTTCTGTCGGCGAAGAACAACGTCTTTGTGAACGTGGCGAATGACGTGTTCAACAGTTTCTATTACACCGACAAACTTCAGATCGCCTCCAGAAGGCTTCAACTTCTGAGCGCACAGGTGGAAGAACTGAGAAAAGCTTACGAGGTGGGCAGCGCCGCGCTCGAGGACATTGTGAACGCGCAAAAGCAACTGCAGAACCTTGTCTTGCAACTGGAAAAGATCACTCAGGCGAGATTCAGTGTTTCGAAGGACTATCCTCAGACCGTTCTGGACACGATGATGAAGCGCCTACATGAACTGACATCCAAACTTCCGATTGAACAAGAAGCGATCGAAGCCGTCAAGGCGCGCTACGATGTTCAAGCTTCTTACATAGCCTTGGAGATCGCTAGAAAGCAGAGTGAGAGGGCTTATCAAACGTGGTTGCCGAATCCAATTTTGAGCGCAGGGATGACATACAAGGAGGATGGTTATTCCGTCTCGCTCGGCTTTTCCTTCAGTTACAACTTGATCGACAGGGGCGAAAGGTCGTACAGTTACAAGACCGCTCAAGACAAGTTGAACCTGCAACGCGCGAGCTACGAAGAGAAACTGCGCAGTTTGGAGAAAGCCGTGAAAGATTCGTACGCATCTATAAGGATCGCTGAGATCTCCAAGCAGGTCGCCGAACTCGATTTGGAGCTGAAGAAGATGAACCTGGACAGACTGAGTAAGAAGAAAGAGTTCATCTCCCCGCAAGACTTCGAGACGGCCCAGCTGGACGTCGAGGAAGCTGAACTCGAGTTGTTCAAAGCCGAGTTCGACCTTCTCATGAGCAAGGTGAATCTGTTGATGATCCTCGGGATCGACTTGGTCGAAATTTCAGGAGGTGTCTGAGCGTGCGCAGAACACGTTGGTTAGTCATCGTGTCGTTAATAATTCTGATCTTCACTTCGTGTAGCAGAAACACCACACAGACCAACACCGTTCAAGTGAGTGAATACGTGGTTTCGAAAACGAACTTGACAAACACGATAACGCTCTCAGGAACGGTCCAGGCAAGGGAGTATGCAGACATCAAATCGCTCGTTTCTGGAATCGTGAAGAAAGTGAACGTATCGAAAGGTGACAACGTCAACGCGAAAGATGTGATCTTGGAGCTCGACGATACGGAGTACAGACTCGCTTACATCAGAGCCCTTCAGAACTACGAAACGGCGAAGAACTCTGGTTCAAAACTTTTGATCCAACAACGTGAAATCGAACTCGAACTGGCCAAGAGGGATCTCGAGAACTGCAAACTGGTCAGTCCCATCAGCGGTGTGGTCAGTTCCATCGATGTCAAGCAAGGTGATCTGATAAGTTCTGGAAAAACCATCGCCAGGGTCGTGAACCTCGAAAAACTCTACGTCTCCGCCTCCGTGGACGAAGTGGACTATTCGAGGATCGCCCTGGGACAAGCTGCGACGGTCAGTTTCGACGCGATAGAGGGTCTCGCAGTTGGAGCAAGGGTAACGTACATTTCGAGTGAGGCACAAACATCTCAAGGCATTGTCGTTGTACCCATAGAACTCGACCTGTTGGGCGTGGATGTTCCACAGTTGAGAAGCAGACTGAGTCAAGCTGGAATCGATCAGACTCAGTTCCAGCAAAGATTGCAACAGCTTCGAACTCAAGGTAACTTGGCACAAATGCCTCAGAGACAGCTGCAGAGTAGCTCGCAGAATCAGAGCACCAGGATCATACCTGGACTCTCTTGCGAAGTGAACATCGTCACGATGAGCAAGGAAAACGTTCTGGCCGTGCCGATCAATGCGGTGAAGTTCAGTTCAGGAAAGGCTTATGTCACCGTGAAGAAGTCGGACGGTTCCACGGAGGAGAGGGAGATAAGCGTCGGAGTGAGAACGAACAACTTCTACGAGGTTGTCAGCGGCCTTCAAGAAGGCGAAGTGGTGCTCGTGACAGGCAGAACAACCACAACCACGACGAACAGAACTCAGCAGATGCCCAATGTTTTCTTCAGACCGTGAGGTGGACCGCGTGGCGGAGATCATAAAGGTCGAGAACGTCAAGAAGATATACAGAATGGGTGACAACGAAGTCAGGGCTCTCGATGGTGTGAGCCTCGTTGTCGAAGAGGGCGAGTTTTTGATCGTGATGGGACCTTCCGGAAGCGGTAAAACCACGCTGCTACATTTGATGGGGTGTTTGGACAAACCCACCGAAGGCGAGATATACATCGCCTCGACGCCGGTTTCCAAACTGAACGACTCACAGCTTGCGAAGATAAGGAACAAGATGGTCGGATTCGTGTTCCAGCAGTTCAACTTGCTTCCTCGTCTCACCGCACTCGAAAATGTCGAGTTACCCATGATCTACGCTGGTGTTCCAAAATCAGCAAGACGAAAGAAGGCGAAAGAGTTGCTCGAATTGGTTGGCCTCGGGGATAGGCTACACCATAGACCGACGCAACTTTCGGGTGGGCAAATGCAAAAGGTCGCGATAGCCAGGGCGCTCGCGAACGATCCAATGGTATTGCTCGCGGACGAACCAACTGGTAATCTCGACTCGAAGAGTGGAGAAGAGATCTTGAAGATCTTCTCTGAGCTGAACGAGAGAGGACAGACGATCATCATAGTCACGCACGATCCCGAGGTTGCAAAACATGCTGGTCGAATCGTTCGCATGCGCGATGGAAAGATCGTCAGTGAAGAGGTGAACGTGCATGCTTGACATGCTCAAAGAAGCCTTTCGTTCGATCGCCCACAACAAACTTCGCACGGCCTTGTCCATGATAGGAATCATCATAGGCGTCGCGGCCGTCATAGGCGTCGTCTCCGTAGCAGAGGGTACGAGCAGGAGCATCAGACAGTCTCTGACCTCCATAGGTTCGAACCTCATACTCGTCTCGCCGGGCTTCACCAGGGGCACGGGTGGACGTGCCGCCACAGCACTCACGGAAGTTCTCGAAAAGGAAGATGCAGACAGGATAGCTCAACTCTGTCCTTCCGTCAAGTACGTCACGCCCATTCAGCAGGGAAACTTCATCGTTCAGTACGAACGTCAGAACAGCATGGCGACAATCATGGCCGCAAGATCAACGTTGTTCGACATGATAAACGTTAAGCTCTCTCAGGGTGAGTTTTTCGACGAATCCGACGAGAAGGCTAAACGACGTGTGGCGGTGGTCGGAAAGGAAGTGGCCGATGAACTGTTTCCGAACGGGGATGCCCTTGGACAGACCATAAGGATCACGAGTGGTTCGATCAGACAAACTTACGTCGTGATAGGAGTGCTCGAAAAGAGTGGAAATCTACTCTTTCTAAATCCCGACAGATCGATCTTAGTACCGTTCGCTTCGGCGGAGAACAGGCTCTTCAGACGCAAGAACGTATCGATGATAGTCGCTCAAGCAATTTCAGAGAACATGGCAAGTCAAGCGGTTTCTGAGATAGATTCTGTCTTGTTCGAGAAGTTTCAAAACGAAGATAGGTATCGTATAGTCAGTCAGGACGCACTGCTCGAGACGATCAATCAAACCATGGCCATGCTCAGCTTCATGCTCGGTAGCATTGCTGGCATTTCTCTGCTGGTCGGCGGTATAGGTATCATGAACATAATGCTCGTCACGGTCACGGAAAGGACCAGAGAGATAGGTGTCAGAAAAGCCATCGGAGCCAGTAGAAGACACATTCTGCTCCAGTTCCTGCTCGAATCTATCGTGCTCACCTTCGTGGCGGGACTGCTCGGCATCGCGGCAGGTTTTGGACTATCCAGGATCATAGCGAGCATAGGATCGATTCAAACAGCAGTGACACCCACGGTTGTTCTCATAGCGGTGTCTGT